>JALZOS010000123.1 GCA_030913755.1 Thermoproteota archaeon
GGTTACAACTCTATAAGAGAAGTTAATTGAAGCTTTTTTGGATTATTCCACTTTTGGCTGACAGATTAATCAATACAATCGTCTGTATAAAGAATGGTGTAGAAATGATGGTCATGATTCTATCAAATGGCAACAAAAACACCTGAGTGCTGAACATATACTCTCTGAAACTGCATCCCATTTCTTCATATACAGACTAATATTTCTTGTCATCTTTTCTTTGTAAATCTTAAATGCACTAATGTCTGTCGGCGGTAGTCATGATATTTAGTGTTATTTCTTTACCTCTTTCAAGACCTTGTCCAAATAATTTTTCATTTCATCATATGATTCTTCCAATTCTCGTGTTCTTCTTTTTACTTCCTTTGTTAGAATAATATTCCATTTTCTAAGTAATATAACCAAAACTACAATAGCAATTGTACTGACAGCTGCAAAGAGGGTAAACATTCTTACTCCTTGTACTGAGAGAACATTTTCAATCTTTGAATAGATTTCTGAAGTAGGTGTCACTATCTGAATAAAGAATTGAGGCTTACCATTCACTACAACCGGGTATGAAGTAGTCAATCTTTCGCCTCTTCCATAATCGTAAATGGCAAAGCCTGAATTACCTGCTAGCATGTTTCGAGTTAAATTGTTTAGGGCTTGGTTGTGGTTAATAAACTGCTGCGTGTAATTTCCAAAAAAATTCTTTCCAACAAAGGTGTTGCTCGCGCCATTAGCTAACATGATACCTTTCGTGTCATATGCGACTAGGAATTGCGTCTCAATTTTTTCAACGTTTCCATAATGTGCAAAAAAAGGTACTGTAGGTATCGAAGTTACAATCATTCCCATGTATTGACCAGTTTCTCTACTGATAACTGGATATGTTATGAAAACTCTGAAGATCCCCGCCCTCTCAAAATCGCCGGAGAACACCGGTGTAAGTGTATTTTTCGTCTCTTTTACCCAGTTTCTAAACGAAAATTCTTCGCCCAAAAAAAACTCAACTGAACGCGTCACGCTAGCTACCATAATGTCATTCTTATCCAGAATAAATAACCTATCTATTGTAAGGTTATACGTATCGTACGTTTCTTGTAGCAATTTTGTCGTCTTGTCACTACCCAGTTTGCCTTGTTGAACGTCTCCCGAATTTACCAAACCGTATAGCATTGACATCACCAAGCTGATATCTGACTGTACATGTTGCGCAATTTCCTTGGTAGATTGTACTTGAAGCTGTTTTTGTTGTTCAAAGACGCTCTTTTTGAGGTCAACCTCTATGCTATTTTGAAAGTAAAATAATAAACCATTCGAAAACACAATAATTGAGATTATAGAAATGATACCTACTTCTCTCTCCCTTCCAGAAAGCAGTTTCATTTTGCCGTACTAAATTGACCAATCTTACTCATATTGGTATCGGCCATCAGATTAGAATACTCACTGATGAAAGTAGGAAGCTATTGGGTCGTACATGGCGGTGGTGGTAGCCGGAACACACATATAACTAAAATTATCCCGTTAATCAGGTAGTAAGATTCTCAGCATTACTAACGATGTGTGTATATGGAATATTCAAGGAGATAATAATAAGATCTATTTGAGGCTAGGACAGACCATGATACGACCGCAGCTTAATAATGAGTCCATTATTAAACTCATTTATGATTCACAAACCCTTGGTCCCGCAATCATGACACAATTTTGTCGCAATTAACATGGTATTCGCATCGGCTTTGAATAGATTTATGAAACAGATTTAGCATTGTTTTGAAATCAACTATTCACTCACTTGATTGATCATTGACATATTGCTAATTTTCTTTGTCCATGGCGGCAATCAGGCTATAAATCTGTGACGAGAAAGGATGGTCTGGATATTCAAGGGCCGTTAGAAATTCTCTTTGAGTGAATTGGATATCACAATAGCACGGTATAGCAGAAATGACATCAAGCTTGGTTTCTTCAGTTAGCATCTTAATTATGTCTTCAGCTGCTACTTGAGATGGCATATGGCTGTGGCCGTCCCCAGCACTTGGATTGATCAACTCCAGTGACTTGCCTGATTTTGGCATACAATAACCAGAAATCCTGTTAAGTAGCAGATAGGGCTTTGTCCCATGCTCCTTGAAGGCTTCCAAAATCTCTTTTGCAATCATTTTAGTTCCTTGGATATCGAGATCACCCATTTTGAGTGTTAAAAGTACGCTGTCGGCAACGGCTAGCGCATTTATGGCCCAGAACCGTATGCCTGGACTTGAATCCAAAATTATATAATCCGCATCATGTTCGGTGAACAACTTTTCCTTCATTATGATGAACCGCTTTAGCATGTTCAGTTTGTTCTTGTCTTCTCTCACTCCCTCTATTCGGAGT
>JALZOS010000149.1 GCA_030913755.1 Thermoproteota archaeon
CTACAGAGACAAACCTCTCTATAGTGAGCCAGCTTATGGTTTCCACTACATTGTTGTTGCTTCTTCCAATCACGACGAAGACCTACATTCGTTATCACTCGATCAATGGTCTAATGTTCTGTTAATGATTCAAGATAGAGTGAGGTGGCTTTATTCTCAAAAAGGAGTAACTTATGTCTCAATATATGTGAACAAAGGTCGCGAAGCAGGCAGTAAAATTGCTCATAGTTGCTTCAATTTAGTTACATTTTCCACAATTCCGCCAACAATTGAATATGAAGCTGAAGCATCCAATCAGTATATTAACGAAAACGGAAGTTGTCCTGCATGTACAGTAATTGGTGCCGAAACTAGTGGTCCTAGACAAATACTTGCAACCGATAGCCACATAGCATTCTCTCCATGGGCTTCTTCATACCCCTACGAATTTTGGATCTATCCAAAGCGTCATACAACAGCTTTCACCAAGGTGACACAGAAGGAAATGACTGATTTGGCACTTATCCTAAGATCTACGCTAGGCGGGATGTCCAAGGCATTGTCAAATCCTTCTTTCAACCTGGTTTTTCATCTTTCGCCTGAAAAGAAGAATAGTAGACAGATACATTGGCATATCGAAATTTATCCTCAACTTGGGAGCTGGTCTGGACTTGAAAGAGGATTTGGCATCTACATTAACCATATTACTCCTGAAAAATCCGCAGAATTTCTGGGTTCGGCATGTAGAAAGGAATTAGCTATTTTAGTTGGCATAGAGTAGCATATAATTTATTTAGCCTTCAAGACGTTCTTTTATAATAAAATTGACAAATCTTGAGATTTGGGTCTCACTGGCATCTCTGGGTTTGATTATAATGTTCGTAGTTCTCATGACGTCATTCTATTTATTCTTAATACGGGCAGGACCTCAGGGTCCGGATATTCCTGTGCAACCTCAAGGGGTAATAATACAAGTTGTCTCGATATCGGGTGCTCCGGGGCTTATACTGTGTGGCATAACATATGGGCTTGCAAAGAATTATGGATCGAGGGAGGCTGGTCTTGTTTTATTTGTTGCCGGACTAATCTTGAGCACAGGGATGCTGTACTTTGGTACTTTGGTACCACAAACCCCAGAAACTTTTGCTGTGCCCTTCCTTGAAATATTACAATATGCGTTTGTTGCGGCAGGAGTCGGAATAATGGCAGTTGGCGTCCTACTCATCAAGAAACCTAAACGGAACCATAGGAGTTTGGTAGATGAAAATTTTTGAGAAAAAAAAGATCAAGTAATGATAATTACATCTACCTGAAAAAAAAGATACTCCCTATCCGCATATTTCCTCAGGTGTTGGAACGCACCCGGAAACACTCTGGTAATAATGGGGGAAGCCCTATCCTTTCTGTCGTAATAGGAACAAAGCCAGATTTCTATAAACAGGCGCCCATATTAATAGAAGCGATAAGACAAAAACTGCCGTCTTTTGTGATTGATACCGGACAGCATTTCGATGAACTTCTGGGATTTGGCATAAAAGAGTTTGATTTGGAAGATCAAATTGCATGCAATATGCAAATTAGAGGTGACCTTATGGAAAAAGCAAGTGAACTCATACTTAAGTTCGGTTCATTCGGACGTTATTGGAGGAAGGAATTTGGAAATACTTCACATCTGCTACCAATAGTTCATGGGGATACTCTGGTTGCCGGAATAGCGCCATTGGCCTGGGTATTCGGCATGGGTCAAAAGGTAGCTCAAAATGAGGCAGGACTCAGATCAATGAGTCCAGATTCGATAAAGCATCTAAGGGTACGCGAAGATCCTACCAGATCTTTCGTGGAAAAATTCATCGAATCTCAATTTGATGGAGGGTGGTTTTATGCAAGAGAAGAACCATTTCCAGAACAGATAGATACTTGGATTTGTTCTGCTGGGACGCAATTCTTTTTTGCACCAACAAAAATAAATAAAGACAATCTGATAAGGGAAGGATATCCTGAAGAATTCATCCGTGTTGTAGGGAATTCTGTTGTAGATGCAATTGAAATAAAAAGGAAGAGCAGACCAAGCACAAGTATATTCGACCTCTATCCTAAACTAGAATCCGGTGAATGGCTCAGGATGGATATTCACCGGCGGGAAAATTTGACTGAGCATAGATTTTCTTCCATAATTAAAAGCCTTACTTATTTGATCAAGAACTCTAACCATAAGATAATTCTAGTAATGCTCAACGCTATGAAATCTGCGTTACGTTCCTATAATTTGGAACAAAGCTTGATTAACCTCGCAAAATCATATCCAAAAAAATTCTTGATTACTCCATTGTGGCGGGAATATTCCCAGGTAATTGAATTTCTTGATAGTGGGCACTGTTGGGCAGAGATAACAGATTCAGGTTCTATGCAAGAAGAACTGTTATACTTCCCAAAAGTCCTTTCGTTGACTGTACGACTTAATACGGACAGACCAGAGACCATTTTTGATGCCAGAAGTAATATTTTACTTCCTCCAGTAAATCCTACATGGATAACTGCAATAATAGATGAAGCTTTTAATAGAAGCGAGGGACTGGGATTGCAACTGAAAAAAAAGAAAAAGATCTATGGCCAACCAGGAAAGGTTTCTAAAGAGATTGTGAGAGTAATTAAGAAGGAATTTGAAAATGGAGATGCTAATTTTTACCCATGGTTACACCAAAGGATTGGACTATGGAAAGAGAGACAAGTTATAGAATACATGTAACTACTATTACTACTACCATGCCCGGCTGAATTTTTTTGCCTTGATGCCTTTTTTTGATCGCTCGTCTGTTGTTTGCTCAAAGACGTCTTTCATCAACGATTCATATTGCAAACTCATATTCACGTCTCTTCTAGACATCATTCTCTTTTGCGTCCGGATAGCGGAGCTCAATTCCAGCTCAACATTTTCAGCACCGATGCCAGCTCCAAAAATGACATAGCTTGGAATATCTTGTGTAGCAAACCCCCCGTGAATATGGGAAGATGCACCAATCCTCGTTCCTCCATAAATATTAGTTCCAATCGACGTTTTGACCATATCGCCAAAAAAAGCTCCTAGTTTGATTAGCCCAGAATCAATTTTTCTGTAATCGCCGTAGGAAAACATGGATATAGTACCATATGTCATTTTTAGATCGGAAGTTGTAGTATTCGCCCCCATGTTAACCCATTCTCCGACATAAGAGTGTCCAATGTAGCCGCCATGTGACTTGTTAGTGTAATCCATCAAAACTGAGCTATCCACTTCTCCAGCAACGCGGCAGTTTTTTCCAATATACGACTGACTTAAAATGGAATAAGGCTTCACCTCAGTATCCTCATCCAAGAAGGCCGGACCATGGATTGTGGATTGAGCTATCACAGCTCTTGGACCTATGTAAATTCCCCCGTCAGTAGTATCAAGAACAGTTTCTTGATCAACGGTACTTTCTCTATGAACAAATAGAGCCCCTTTGCCTTTTACTTTTAGAGCACCTGGAGTAGATTGTAGTTTTAGATTCAATACCTGTTCTGAAAGTTTTTTGGAAAGATCAGAAATTAAATTCCATATGTTCCAGCAGACGGTGCCATATCGATCCGGATCAGCTACTATCTCTGTTGTATTAGAGCGAAGTTTCTTAACATCAAGAATTTTTCCATTAACTATGGAATCGCGAAAGTATTCTGTATCTTCTTTCCTCATTCTAGCCACAAGGACCTTGTTTCGACTTGTTATAACGAAATCGTCGTTTTTTTGAATCAAGCTTTCAAGTTCGCGATCTTGAATGCTAAATAAAGAATTAAGGTACAAATCGTCTTTATCAAATGCTGACTCATTAACGCTGAAAGTGGGGTGGCGTAACTTGGTAATGCCTGTCAAATAATTTCTGGTAAGCAATTTGAGTGGTTGTGATCTGAATTGTTCAAAAGGCGTTAAACATCCAACTTTTATGTCAAATAATGCCCTTGTCAAACTGATTGGACGAAAGTTATCTCTGCTAGCATTATCATCAAACAAAACCAAAGTCATTTTATGTCATATTTTTCCAAGCTTCTCAACGTATTTCTTATATGTGTCCAGGTAGGATTTCTTATCGCCTATGTCGATAAAACCAGAATCGATCTTGAATCCAGTAATCTGTTTCTTCTGTGACAGGGCTTCTCTTACGGCGTCATCCATCCCGTAAGCACCAGAGGTGGGGATTAATTTTATGAATTCTGGTTCCATGACGTAACAGCCGATATTTATTAGTCCTTTGACTTCGGGCTTTTCTCTCCACGAAGTTATCTGGCTGTTTTCACTGAGGTCAATGAATCCATATTTTAATTTCGTCTTGTACGATAGTAATGCCATCGTTACAAGGGCTTTTGATTTCTGGTGTTCTTTTATCATACTATTAAGAGGAAATTCGTAGACTGCATCACCGTAAACGCATACAAATGTTTCATCTATTAACGGTTCTGCGGTCTTCAATTGTCCCGCAGTCGCAAGTGGCCTGTCTGATCGTGCATATTTTATTTTTATCCCTAGTCTACGTCCTTCCTCAAAATAATCCTCAATGGTCCTATGGAGATAACTTACACATAGTACGATTTCATCTATTCCATTTTTTCCTGCCAACCATTCTATTATATGCTCTAAAAGCGGCTTGTTGCCCAAGGGCAGCATTACTTTAGGAATAAAAAAAGTGTACGGTTGAAGTCTGGTCCCAAGACCACCGGCTAGAATTACAGCTTTCATGTATAATTGTCTGGAAATCTCCTAATATAAGGTAAAATACTTTCATAATTTGACAACCTAAGAAACAATCAATATCTTCTGATTATCTCCCTTATTTTAATAATCATTTCAAATGGATGCTGTCCGAAGACTAGAATCATGGGTTCCTTCTTGATATCGCCTTTGTGAAATATAATCTGTGATTTTGGATTCTCAACGAGAGCCTTTTGAACACCCCACGCAATTGTCTTTCCCTCAACTGCTTTTAATTTTTCAGGTTCTTCATCTCTACAATATTCGGTTGTGGGATACAATGACTTACAACATTCTAACAACGCTTCGTCAAACCTGATGTTGATGGCTGATCTTATCAGAGGATTGAATTTCATATAAGAAAGCACAGCTGAAGCTACGTGCCTTGATGATCCAAATCTCACCATGCCTGAAGGCCTAAAACCATCAATCAGCTTTACGATTCTCCCATCGATTCCTGCGACTTCATTTGCATTCCTGGCATAGGGTAATGCATAGACCATATTGGATTGTGTCTCAGGAATGAATTCTCTAAACCTGTGAATTGTGGTTAGCTGGCCTACCGCCGCTGTCAAGTCTGCTGTGGTTCTATATCGACAAGCATTATCGTACATTGAAAAAAGGGGCGCATTCACAGGTAAACCTTTACCTAAATCGATTGTATTTGATAAGGATTCATGAACATACTTGTTAGCCATAATACAAGATCTCGATATGGAGAATTTCTTAGCAATAAATGCGGTCATGGCGGCAGAAAAATTGCATCCACTCCCGTGAGTCTCACTTATATGAATGCGGGCATTAGAGATTCTTGTCGCATTGCTGTTCTTGTCTATGAGAATGTCTACAACATGTTTACTGCCATTAAAATGACCGCCTTTAACAATCACATTTTTCGCACCTAATTCTTTGATTTTGAAGGCAGCATCGGTGACGTCTGATTCATTTCTTATCTTGATTCCAGTGAGCTTCTGAGCTTCATTGATGTTGGGAGTGACTAGATCAGCTAACGGAATGAGTTTAGATTTGAATTCTTCCAAAAATTTTTCCAAGAGTAGCTTTGCACCTGTCCCTGCAGCAAGCACAGGATCAAGCACAATAGGAATCTCGTATTTTTTGAGGTGTCTGCTAACTATCGATATGATCTCTTTGTTGTAAACCATGCCTATTTTTATAGCATGTACTGGAATATCTGAGACCACGGATTCAATTTGCTTTCTTATTGAATCAGGATCAACAGGCGCGATGTGATTGACTCTGGAAGTATTCTGTGCAGTTATGGCCGTTATGACTGTGCAGGGATAAACGCCTAAGGCAGACATAGTCTGAATGTCTGCTTGGATTCCTGCCCCCCCGCCAGAATCACTACCAGCTATAGAAAGAGCACAAACAACCCTTGTCAACAGAACTTTGATGATTCGTATACTTATTCAGCCTATCGATCCTCAGGCGTAGTCGCTAAATATGCTGTTTATATATGACAGCAGCTCATCCCGAAGCTCAATTACTTTGGTCCTCTGTTCTCCATCCAAATTAGTCTGGAGAAGTGAATCTAATCCCTGAATGATGTACTGAATATTAGGGAGGGTTAGTAATGATTTGGTATGTTCAATAGCTACATCCTCCTGTCCGGTTTCCATCAAATTCTTATCGTGTTCCTACATGTTAAATGTTATGGTACCGGAATTTACCAAAAAAAACATTCTAGCTTGACAGATCTGAATACAATTTTGACAATGATTTGTCTAGTCTGTAACTGATGTTGGTGTGACCCCCCTCAAATTCTTCATAAAAATGTTTAATGCCCATTCCGCATAGCTTTGAGTGTAGAATCCTTGTGCCAAGATTAATGTTGAATTCATCTTTGTTCCCACAATCGATATATGCACACCTTAACCTTTCAAAACTCATTCTGTACCTAGTAACCATTCTAATTGGATCTCTTGACAACCATCTTTTCCAGACACTTGAGCAAATCTCTCCGGAATAAGAATCAAATGGAAGATCAAATCCAGTTTCTTTATTTTCTGGATTTGGTGAGTAATGTGCCCCCATCGCAACGATGTTGAGGGTCGTTCTGTCTTCTGGAGTACAACAATCATTTTTTTTCCAGAATTTGAATAGCCATTTCTTTACACCTTTATTTTTACTCAAGACCTGAACAACTTTCGGAAATTCTGGAAGGTAGCAATATTCAAATCCTGAATCAGGGGCGTGAGCCGCAAATCCATCAAATATTGTGTGATACTTCATAGCAAGATAAAGAGCTCCATAGCCACCAGAAGATTTTCCTAATATGCCAAGGTGAGAACAATTGTATTCCCTCTGGATAAAAGGTACTATTTCTTTTATTATGTAGCTTTCATACATCCCAGTCGCGGTAGAATCAATATATTGATTTCCGCCAAACTTTGTAAAGCAATCAGGAATGACCACTATCATAGGACCAATGTATTTGCGTTTCATCAGCCGATTCAGTCTTTGTTCTATGTTTTCACCTAATGGATCTATATTCAATAACGCTCTTGCATTGCTACCAAATGATGGTAATAGAATAACGGTCAGATATTCTTTAGATTTTGATTTTCGATAATTGGGTGGAAGATATACAATTACGTCTCGTACGTATGGATCTTTTAGAGCATTGGATCTCAGCAAGGAGCTTTCAAACCTGTGAGTCACTATTATTCCATTTTCATTCATAATGTTCTAACCAAAGAACTTCCCATATTTGACAACTCTCATTTCTTGTGTTCGTAATCCCGTTAATATAACACATAACTTATGCGAAATATCCCATATACTTGTCCACACCAACTAACTTTCCTGATACGTCGTCTCGAATCAACATAGAATTTGAAGGAACAAATGAATTAACAGGTACTAGAAACAAGGTATCATTAATTAATACCAAAACATATGCGTATCGCCAAAGTAAATATCTATCCTTGTCATTCATCAATAAAGGTAACATGATTAGAGATCCATTTTTGATGGCCGCCCACTGCAATCCTTTTTCCCAAATGGGGTATTTCGACCAGAATGCTTCCATCGGTGCTGGTCTGTTCTTCGTATACAGTATGGTCGGTCTATATCCTATTATGACACTAAAAATAATCATGCTCAGGCCCAGTAGAAATAAGCCGTGAGATCCGCTATATAGAGAATTTTCAGTTATGTTCCCAATAGCAGCTTTATAATAAACCTGGCCAACCATGGCAAGTTCAAATGA
>JALZOS010000155.1 GCA_030913755.1 Thermoproteota archaeon
TATAGTGGCAATGCCTCAATCAGTCAGTACGATGTGATTGGTGATACACATAACATTAAGGAAGAAATTAAGTTATGCAATCCTCCTCTGTTTACTCCTATTTCTCTCACCGGCGTATGTGGACAGAATGTCGTTATCACAGTGCAACTACAGTCCAATAATCCTCTTGACATCAAAGATACTTTCAATGGCGATGTAATTTGCAATTCTACAACCCAACAATCTACACAGAACGCTACAATTAGCTAGCTGAGTGTTACCACAACTAAATAGATACAACTGAGGAACGAAAGATGATGGGAGGACCAAAAAGAGAAGTTTACAGGGTTTTATTATTCTTCATCTGGCTAAGAAATAGTGAATAGCTCTTTAGAGCATTTGGCATTCAAACTGATTCTTACTTCTAATTTAGTGGATAAACAAATTGTGCACGTGTTTCCTTTAATTTTAGTTTGATATTGGCTTACGTCACTTTGCTTGCAAAATTCTAGAAAGACTATTCCTATCATTTTGAGAATGTGTCTTCCACTGCGAAATGAAATGTCTTCGAAAACATTGATCTTCATTGCTATCTGAAGAATTAAGACTTTGTTAGCAACGGTTCCGTAATAAAGCACAAATAAAAGAGACCATCATTATTTAGTTGAAATTGAATAAGTCCACTTTGAATTGTGTCGGCAAGAGTGTTCGTGGTCATGAGCACAGGCTATCCGATCTGCCGAATCAGGATGCACTTAGAATTTACTTTGACAAGAACAATAAGCTTGTCATAATTGCCTTAGCAGATGGTCACGGCTCTCCAGTTCATTTTCGTAGTGAATTAGGTTCTAAAATGGCCGTTGATACTGCGGTGGATATTCTTTCATCAGTCAAAGAGACAGACGTAAGTGTTCCTAGCAACATAAGTGAATTTCCTACATCAATTACTAGAGAATGGAATAACAGGGTTCTACTTGATCACAAGAAGAATAAATTCTCATCAGATGAATTAAGCACATTATACGATGAAGTAATGAGTGAGTCGTTTTTAGATTCCGTTAGATTAGACCCTAAAATCAGCTACGGAACCACTCTAATTGTGGTAGCATCTTATGGGGGTTTTATGTTGTATCTCCAGATTGGAGATGGAGATATTCTAGTAGTAGATAACACAGGTAATGTTAGGAAGCCACTTCGTGATGATGTGCGATTTTCACGTTATCAGACTAAATCTCTCTGTACCGATGGGGCAGCCGGTGATTTCAGGGTTGCTGTAGAAAAGAATGACGAAGCAAATCCGGTGCTTGTGCTTGCATCAACTGACGGATATTCAAACTCATTTAAGAGTTATCAGGATTTCTTTAAGGTCGGAATTGCTTACCGAGACTTGATAAGGATCCTTGGCTGCGATATTCTAGAGGATATTCTTGAAGATTTACTTTGTAAAACCTCCTCTCAGGGTAGTGGAGACGACATAACCGTTGGGCTAGCTTGCAGATCTGACCTAACAAGTGGTGATGGTTTCATTTTCCCTTGACCATTTTCGATTCATCTTAGCTATCAAAAACTATAACTTATACGCGAAATTACAGTACTAAGTAACGGCATGATACAGTCAAGCTGTAGGACTTCAAATATCTTATAGTGTAAAATGGTAACGCCATGTTGGAAAACACTTACTTTGCGAACTATTGTTTGTCGTGACTGTGGTCGATATGCCATTTAACTCCTTAGTTGTCAAAATGTATCGTTATTCAAACTTCTCGGCTTTTAGTAACACCTTTCTCTGATAGGTCCTTGGTATAGTATCATATAATTCTCCTCCTAGTGAATAAAAGCAGTAAGACTAGACACTTACTGTAGTACCATAGAAGTTTAGATCAAAACCTCTCCTAAAACAAAATATTTTTGTCATTAGAATAGTTTGGCAGACGATTGTTAGAATACACAGACGATATGTCTCCTCTTTTGTATGTTTAATTACCCGCACCCTCTCCAATCTTCTTGTATTTATTTTAAGCACGAGAAGAAAATAACCTGGACCCGCATCATCCTAAAATGCGGATCACTGTCATCAAATGACAGGATCTATTTGCCCATAACCAAGAATAACCAAGAATATATTACTGATTTCAGAATATTCATAAGAAAACGACACTTGCTTCAGTAAACAAGGATTGTTCGAGACACATATAACTTGAGATTTCTCTCGAAGCATCTGGCTTATTCAAGTCCATTGAACTATTTCATCAGCAATAAGATTTTCGGAGTGCTCTCAACAGTAGACATAGCACCAGCAATATCACTAGTGATATCCTGACCAGTATGTTACTCGAGGTAGATACTCAAACAATTAGGAATCATTTGTTTTGGGGTAGATTCAAATCCTTCAATTTTTCAAGAGATCGTGGACACTTGAACAAGATCTTTGTACTGACACTAATTTCATTAATTCTAATTTTTAGCACCATGATTTCGGGAA
>JALZOS010000124.1 GCA_030913755.1 Thermoproteota archaeon
ACTTTTGAGGATGGTACCAAACTCGTAACCGTTCATAACCCGATAATATGAATTATGGACTATAAAAAATGATTCCCGGAGAATATTTTTTGTCTAAGGAACCTATAGTAGCTAATGTGGGAAGAAAAGCGCTGAAAATAAAGGTAACGAACACAGGCGACAGGCCCATCCAAGTGGGGTCTCATACGCATTTTTTTGAGGTGAATAAAGCTCTCATGTTTCCAAGGAGGCGAGCATTTGGATTTCATCTTAACATTCCATCTGGGACATCGATCCGGTTTGAGCCTGGTGATTCGAGAATTGTAGAATTAACGGAGTACGGTGGGAAAAAAATAGTCTTTGGTTTTAATGGTCTGGTAAATGCCAAAATTTCCGATAAGCAGAAAGAGATATCACTTGCGAAGTTGAGGCAAAAAGGATTTCAGGAATGAACTAAGACGTGGTTCTAAAAATCCCGAGAAGACAATATGTAGAATTATTTGGACCAACAAAAGGAGATAGGGTGAGACTTGGTGACACCGATCTCATAATAGAGATTGAAAAAGACCTGATATTCTATGGCGATGAACTTGTTTTCGGTGGAGGAAAAAGCACAAGAGATGGGATGGGACAGGCGAGCGGTGTATCCAGCTCGCGTTCGTTAGACCTTGTGATTACGAACGCTGTAGTGATGGATCCCACGATTGGCATCATCAAGGCGGACATAGGCATTAAAGATGGGTTGATAGCAGGAATCGGTAAGGCAGGAAATCCTAACGTAATGGATGGTGTATATAATAATTTGATAGTCTCCTCAAATACTGAAGTTCTTTCAGGCGAACATACTATCTGCACTCCAGGAACGATTGATACACATATACATTTTATTTCACCACAGCAGGCAATAGAGGCAATATGTAGCGGGACTACCACAATGATAGGTGGAGGGACCGGCCCGTCCGAAGGCACTAAAGCTACGAGTTGTACTCCAGGTCCATGGAATATCCATCGTATGATGGAATCTTTAGAGGATCTTCCTTTGAATTTTGGATTATTGGGCAAAGGGAATGATTCACTACAATCTTCTTTAATCGAACAAATTAAAGCAGGAGCGTGTGGTCTGAAGCTGCATGAAGATTGGGGTTCAACTCCTGCTACCATTGATTCAGCACTGAAAGTCGCAGATAAGACCGATACTCAGGTGGCTATACACACAGATACTCTTAACGAATGTGGTTTTGTGGATGAGACAATTGCAGCCATCTCTGGTAGAACTATTCATACGTATCATACAGAAGGTGCTGGCGGAGGCCATGCACCAGATATCATGAAAATTGCTGGTGAAAAGAACATTTTGCCTTCATCTACAAACCCAACAAGGCCTTTCACTATCAATACGCTTGATGAACATCTGGATATGATGATGGTATGTCATCATTTGAATCCTGCTGTATCAGAGGATGTTGCGTTTGCTGAATCAAGGATAAGGGCCGAAACAATCGCTGCAGAGGATGTGTTACATGACATAGGAGCTCTGAGTATGTATTCTTCTGACAGTCAAGCGATGGGAAGAGTGGGTGAGGTCGCAACCCGAGCCTGGCAAACCGCAGACAAAATGAAAAAGATGACAGGAAGATTGAAAGAAGAGAATGATGACAATGACAATTTACGTGTCAAAAGATATCTGGCAAAGCTTACTATTAATCCAGCAATAACGCATGGAATTTCTAAATATGTGGGGTCACTTCAAATAGGAAAGCTAGCAGACATTGTCATGTGGACCCCACAATTTTTTGGAATAAAGCCCAAGCTGATAATTAAGGGAGGTTTTATTGCATATTCTCTCATGGGAGACCCAAACGCTTCCATTCCTACTCCGGAGCCTGTTTATTACAGACCGATGTTCGGGGCAATGGGGCTAGCTAAGTATTCTACTTCAGTAACATTTACTTCAAAACTTGCTATTAAAAATGGTCTTACAAAGAAATTGGGACTTAAGAAGAAGCTTCTGCCCGTAAAAAATTGTCGTAATATAGGCAAGAAAGATATGATAAATAATAACTTGACCCCTAAGATTGAGATCGATCCTGAAACATACGTCGTTAAAGTGGATGGCAAAATCGCTACCATAGAACCAGCAAGCAAGTTATCATTGTCAAGGCTATACAACCTTTTCTAGTTCGACTGTCGAATTACAATAATCCTTATATATATTTAGTAAATATATTTGCTTATGAATTCAGTCCATACAGACAAGGAAATTGAGACGGCGGCCAAAAATGTGGTACAAGCTTTGTACGGTGATGGTATTGGAGATTTCAAAATAAGAACCCTGCTTCCATTCCCAACTGAACAAAAGAGGGAGGCTTGGGATGTTCAGGTTACATTCCTCCTTAGTGGACTCCAGTACACAGTCGACCTTCTAATTAATGAAAGGGATGGGCAGATAACTAATGCGAGATTAATAGATAAAATGGTGCCACTATAATTTCTAACTTTTATGAAATGGCTTCTGCAATGTTCTAGTAATCTGACACAAATTAATGACCTCTAATTTTGCACTTGCTGAAAATGAGGAATGAAGAGATAACAATTTCTAATCATATTCTTTGCAAGGAGTAGGTAGCATAACGAAGTCTTCCCTGCTATTATTTGCAAATAAAAACAAAACTGTAGTTGGGCTCGTTATTCTGGGGCTTCTTTCGATACTTCTCGTTGCTGTTCCCGAAGTATTTGGAATGAAGATCTCGCTTCCTGTGAGACTCATGTCGTTAGTACTCTTGTCGGTGTATGTTTTACTTTCTTTTGAAATAGTTCACAGGACCGCTGTTGCCATGACAGGTGCCGCCATTGTGATACTAATTGGTACGACTACTGGCCTCTTTAGCACTTCTTCCAGTTTTAACTTTGTTATAGAAGCGATTGATTTCAATACTATCGGTCTCTTATTAGGAATGATGATAATGGTCGCGATATTGGGCGAAACTGGAGTGTTCCAGTACCTTGGTATAAAAATGAGTAAGGCATCGAAGGGAAATATGTGGAAGTTATTGGTCTATCTTTGCACCTTTACAGCAATCACTTCTATGTTTATCGATAATGTTACAACGGTTCTGCTCATGGTTCCAATTACCATTTCTGTATTCAGAATTCTAAGGCTGTCTCCCATCCCATTTATCATTGCTCAGATACTTGCGTCAAATGTGGGCGGTGTGGCTACACTTATTGGAGATCCACCGAACATTCTAATTGGCTCTGCTGCGAACATCGACTTCAATTCATTTATTATCTACATGGGTCCTACTATTGCGGTCGTATTAGTAGTATCTCTCTTTCTTCTTAAATTTATTTTTAAGAAGGAGCTTGCCCAAAAACCACATGACATGGATACTTTGTTGTCCCAGGATGAAACGTCTCTTATCAAGGACAAGTCAAACTTAAAGAAATCCTTAATTGTTTTAGCTGCAGTTGTTCTTCTTTTTGTTGTGCACGGTAGTATCGGTATTGAACCTTCGATCATCGCCCTTAGTGGTGCAGGAATTCTCATGATAATAGCAAGGTCAAAACCTGAAAAGATTTTAGGTGAAGTAGATTGGTCTACACTAATCTTTTTTGCGGGTTTGTTCGTTATAATCGGCGGGGGTGAGAAAGCTGGTGTAATAGGTTTGTTATCCAATACTGCATTACAAATTACTGGCGGGGATCCGTGGATAATGTTCTTTATGATTATTTGGCTATCTGCTATAGCAAGTGCCTTTGTAGACAACATCCCATTTGCCGCTACTATGATCCCTTTAGTTTCCTCTCTTAACAATAACGAATCTATAGCAGCCGTCTTTGGAAGTCTTTCAATTAGTCCATTATGGTGGGCATTAGCACTTGGGTGTGGGCTTGGTGGAAACGGTACCCTTGTGGGTTCAAGTGCAGGCATAGTAGGTACAGGTATATCTGAAAAAAATGGATATAGAATTACTTTCAATAGATTTCTTAGAGTAGGATTCCCATTCATGATAATAACAGTGGCATCTGGTTCTGTTATACTTTTGATAGATATATTGATAAGACTTCCTAGTGGTACTTGATCGTCTAGTTTACTGTACGAATTTTATTCTAATTCTCAACAACGCGCCGCTGATCCTAAGAATATGCATTTGTAACTAAATTGAATGTTGTTATATGGTCATTGAATGTGTTGGCACTACTTTTTGGTAACCGAATCAATTTTGACAAAGGGTTTTTAGAAATCCTATGAAGGATCATCGCGACTCGGTAAAGAACATTATTAAGCTTTTCTCATTTTAGTGAATGAGCCTCCAAGAATTGTTCTGCGCGAAATATTTAGTATTTCATAAATGACATCTTTTACATGCTCTGTCGTATTTCCTAATAGTCTTACAACTACCCCGTGTCGGTCTGGAAGAATAGAAGCTCCTCCGTGGATTTTTCTGATATTCTTCATGATAGAATTTATCTCATCTTTAAGATATTTAGCATGATCCATTTTAGCAAGGATATATACATTGCCCAAAGTGCTAAAATTTTCCATGATGCCACGAGCCTTAAAATTATCTTTTTTGGGCATCAGTTTAAGAACATCTATGAATCTCAACTTGTCGACATGATTGCTTGCCACCGTCTTAACATAACAGATATCGTACTGAAAGACTTCGCCACTTGCGACTCTTCCTGGAACTAAAATTTCTGAATAAATCAGAGTAGCATTTTCATGAACTTTCAAATTAGCTAATTGATAGAATCTTGAATTAGCATACGGAATAATTTGATCGGGAATATATTCACAATAACATCCCTCCTGAACAACGATATCTATCATTTGTGTTGCATAATCCTTCTCCATTTTGTATAGCCTTGTTGCACCTTGTGTAGTAATATGAGCGTGAGCATTGTTACTAAGTTTAATAGTAATTCTATATCTATCCCCTTGTAATATGCCACCAGATGGAGAAATCACGTAAATGTATGCCATAGATGGAATGCTCTCTTCTAAATACAAGGCTCTCTGGATGAATAGTGGAACTCTTACATAATGTTCCTTGATCACAGTCTTTTTTATTCTGGCGTCTTCTTCTAATTCTAATTGGAAGATACCTTTTTTCCCTGATTCATTTGAACTCTCTTCAAGTTCGGATTTATATGCAAGAAACTCTGGTGGAAGGTCTGATGATGTATTAATACTAGGCTCTTTCAATGAACCACAGCCTAATTTTTATTTGAAGTCCATGGTGGAGATTCAAAGAGAACGTCCTTGATAATGTACGATGCGACTTCCTTTGTTCCTTTACCAGTCTTTGAGTTTACGAAAATAAATGGTTTGTCACCCCTAATCTGCTTGGCATCTCTTTCCATAACTTTAAGGCTAGCACCGACATGCGGAGCTATATCAATTTTATTTATAACAAGAAGATCACATGTTTCAATGCCCAAGCCTCGCTTTCGTGGGTATTTATCTCCTGCAGATACGTCTATAATGTATATAAAATAATCCGCTAGAGCCGGACTGAACGTCGTAGTAATGTTATCTCCACCACTCTCAATAAAAATCAGATCAAGATAATCATGCTTTGATTCCATTTCCTCAACTATGGAGATATTCATGGAAGGATCTTCTCGAATGGCAGTGTGTGGACATCCACCTGTCGCAACTCCAATTACAAGATCTTCTGACATTAGACCCTTTTCCGTCGCAAGATTCTTCCTCATCCGTTCAGCATCTTCTTTTGAGATAACATCGTTTGAAATGATTCCTACCTTATAACCGTCAAGTGATAACAATGGAACGACTTGCTCGATCAGCATAGTCTTGCCACATCCGACTGGCCCGCCTATCCCTATCCTTGGGACTCTCCTAGGCGACATAGAAAAGGCACTCTTCTTCATGTAATAAACATTTTCGAATCCATTTGTTCATGTTTTATTTGTGTGATATCTATAATTGGTGCAAATTGCCACATACTTGAAAGAGGTTTTTGTATATTACTGTGCACAGAAGATAATATGGATGGTTTCAAATTATGGATAAGCTTCTGTCCTTCTAAGTGCTGTAATATTCCCAACCTAATAGCAGCTGCCACTACGGTTATTGTGAAGCCATATAACAACAT
>JALZOS010000127.1 GCA_030913755.1 Thermoproteota archaeon
GTAAAGGGCCAATAATAGTAACGAGGCAAGATCAGATAAACCAGCGTGATCGTCAGATAGCTAACAACAATACGAGGAGTGAAGGACGGTACTTACCCTGGCAAAAAGAATGCGGCACGCAGGTAAGGGCCTAAAGGTGCGTAATTATCATATGCTACAGAAATAGAGCTTAATTGGGTTGCATCCACTCCAATTCGTAAGTTTTTCGCATGTCTCAACTTGCAAAACTTAATTAAACGAACAATTCCTTCTTATTCGAGTTAGAAAATGAATTTGATGGTTAGAACATCGTCACTGATTTGTTTATGTATATGCACAGCCATTGCTTCTCAGTTTGCATCGCAAGGTGCTATTGCAGAAACAGGACCTCTTCAATTAATTGGAAATAAAACTAACTATAATTTTCAGCTTGAACAGAACGCTACTAATGTTACTTCATCCAACCTACATCCTTATGTAAACCGGATGCATGGGATATTGATGTTCTTCCCTTCAAACTGGACCTTATCTACTAGTGGACTCCCAGACTATACTCAAATTGCGGCATTTTATTCACCTCTTCAAAATCTTTCTGACTCAATTCCCGCTCGCCTTTCAATCTCAGTAATGAACTATCAACAAAACGTATCGCTCAAGGATTTCACTAATCTTACACTTACATCACTAAACAGAACAGGACAATTCAAGGTGATAAGTTCAGATCCTACTACTCTTGCTGGAAGACCAGGTTACCAGATAATTTTATCAACGTTACCAAATATGGAAAATCCACTTGATTTCGGGTTAATGCAATCATGGACAGCAGTAGGCACGAAGATTTATCTTCTGTCATATAGCACTGAAAGCTCAAAATTTGCTACCTACTTAACGACAGTTGAGCAAATGTTAAAATCCTTGAGGATACACGAAACGAGATAATTCTCATCCTTCCTTGATCAGTCTCCAGAGGAGAATGAGAAAAGGATCAAAGATCTCCAGTGAACAATCCATATCTCAAAACTAGGTAGACATTAACTCCCATTTCATACATTTACTATTATATCAAGTATATCCTATACTTATATAGACAGTTTTTAGTATAAAATGTGTGAAAATCCTCACTCTCTACCAAGGTAAAGCCTTTTTTAATTTTTTAGAGTCCTTAAACTCTGAAGTTACAAAGCATCATTACACCTATGCATTGAAGGAATTTTAAAACTATAACCGTTTAACTTCCTCTGATGACCTTCTGAATATATCCGTAGATTCATTGGAGGAATTAATCAAAATGTTTCTGGTCTTTAAACTAAAAGAGAGAAAATCCCCCGCTTCTGCTAGAGTATCCCTTTCAGCCCTAAAGCATTTCTGCACAATGAACAAAATTAAACTAGACTGGGATTTGTTAAAACCATTTCAGGCGGAGAAAAAGTAGAGGCATTTTATATGAAAACTCATAGATGTGAAGGAACCGACTAGAGGACTAAGGGGTAAATTTCTTTCAGCAAAAAACGGCAACATGGTAGAGCCTTCCCGTGGCGTTGCTGAATGTCCTCATACGATGAAATAATGGGGTTATGCTCATTACCGCAGTATGGAGTATGATGATAACCAATCTACCACTTAACTTTTAGACAAAAGGAACTCTGATGGACCCTTGTCTGCTAGACGCAATGACCCACCAGAGCGGCACCTTCTTGGCAGAAGATAGTACCAAATTATGATAGGACTTCATAATATTTATGGACAGTTTGATAACCACTTTTAGATACTGAATTATCTCGTAAGACAACTTTAAGTATCTTGACTATAGTTCTTGGTCTAATTGAAATGAGCAATATAGGGAAAAAGGGAAAATGTAGTCGATGTACTCAAGAAAAAATCGTAAGCGCCGAGTTTACTTTTAAAGATCATCCTGAAAGGAATAGATCTTATTGCAAAGACTGTTATGATAAAATCAATGATTGTACATGTGACATCTGTTATCGAAAAACTTCATTAGATCTTTACAATAATCATTTGCTTGCCAGTCATACCATGGAAGAAATGGCTAAACAGATTGTACAAAGGATGACAGATTCAAAGAATGCAAATTTGTTTTAACACGTCCGGATTGATTCGAAAGAACAAAAAATATGGTTTAGGTTCCTTGGTTGAAAAGCATCTTCTCTACCCTTCTAAGTCGGACATCCATCTGTTCAATGGTTAGCGGCTGTTTCGATTGCGGTGGCGATTGTGTCTCTACCTTCTTGGTCCCTGTTTGAATTTCTTTCTTACATTCGTGTACGCTGCCATTAAGATCATATGGTAGCCATTTCCCTGCGCCTTTATCGCTCATTACGATTTCGCGCTTGCAAAACATGCAAGATTTTGTATATGATTGACTCATATTCATTCTTACCTATTAGTAATACTCTGGGGTAATAATCTATATATACGTTTAGGTAAGAATGGGTACTATTAGGTAGTCTGAATATTGGGGAATAAACTGAAGACAAGCGTTGCATTAGATGAAGATTTATTGAAATGGATAGATAAAGAAATCAAAACCAAAAGATTCGCAAGTAGATCGCACGCAATCGAATATGCAATAGAAAGCCTCAGGAAAGAGAAATGAAGATTTCACAATATTCATACCAGTACAAGAAAGTGTTGAAGAAAAGGATTCTAGACAAGCGCAAGGAACTAACAGACGATATACACTTGATTACACGGGCAGAAGACAAATCGCAATCTCTATGACGGAAAAGAAAAAGAACAGATCGATTTGGGTAGTAATAATAATTGGGATAGGATTAATTGCGACAGGATTGACTGTGTTACTTCTCCATATAGGGAT
>JALZOS010000185.1 GCA_030913755.1 Thermoproteota archaeon
AAGTTCCAGAAAGCTGGTTTTATGATCTTAGTTTCGGCCATCAGTAGTTGGTCTTGGTTGTAAATATTAAATTTTTTTGAATTTGGATCTACGTATCCAAATTATGCCAAGTAGAGTATTAATAATAGTCCTGCTTAAAATGAATGGCTATTCGTTAAGACTTCTATCAGAAGAAATTTGAAGTTCCTGTTGTACTTTTAGACTAATCACTGTTTGTGTTAAGAGATGCTAGGGATAATGTCTTTAAAATTTAGATATTTTTAGTTTTTACTATGTTCGACCATTATTGACACGAAGAGAAAAACATAAGGAAATGCTGCTTGATGCAGCGGAGTCAGTATTAAGAATATTTGGCTTTTGATCGCACGCTATTTGGTAAACCAAAAGACAAGAAGTGGTGGATGGAATTGATAAGGAA
Organism: Thermoproteota archaeon; assembly: GCA_030913755.1. Taxonomy (GTDB): domain Archaea; phylum Thermoproteota; class Nitrososphaeria; order Nitrososphaerales; family Nitrososphaeraceae; genus TA-21. Next base: position 419 of record JALZOS010000185.1, read on the forward strand.
TATGATGCGGGACTTGCCCACAAATAACTCATAGAAAATTTAATAATTTAGATATAAAAGATTTGAGTATATATGAATAGACTTATCGTACGTGTAAAGGGCTAGAGTCAACAAGTTCTTTTTCTAATTCTAGTATTTTTGGTGTCCACGCAATTGAGGTTGAGGTTAATGTCATACCGAACTACCTTTTGAGGTCAAAAAATGATTCACAATATAATGGACGACGAGATGGATGAAATTTTCAAGGACGTTCCGAAAGCCTCACCCGAAGAATGATATCAATATACTTTGGGTCGCTCATAGGGCTTTTTTTTGCTGCAAAAATATTTGTAGATCTAAGTTCATTTCAATCTTATGAAGAATTTGCAAGTAATTCAAATCAATGCATCTGTATCACTTGAAGCAATCCTATCTATCCCCAACAATTCAATCTCTCTTGTCATATTTGTTCACGGGAGTGGCAGCAATACAACAAGTTCAACGAATCAGATAGTTGCACAGATCCTTAAGGATCATGGATTTAGCACATTGCTATTTGACCTACTAACTAAAGAAGAACAGGAAAGTGATTTTAGAACACAGCGGATAATCCATGAGTTGCCAGGTGTTACTTTGAATAAATTCAATATAGAATTACTGACAGAAAGACTTGATGCTGTCACTCAGTGGGTTCAGAATAACAATGACACAAAGAATCTGAATATTGGATATTTTGGTGCATCCACTGGAGCTGCCTCTGCTCTTTATGCCGCTTCGAGCTTTCGTGATGTTAAAGCAGTGGTATCACGTGGTGGAAGAACTGACTTGGTAGATAATAAAACTCTGGCAGAATTGTCATGTCCATGTCTGTTTATAGTTGGAGGTAATGATAAAAAAGTGATAGAAATCAACAAGAAGACGATTGATCAGTTGAGTAACGTTAGAGATAAGAAGCTGGAAGTTGTTAATGGTGCATCTCATTTGTTTGAAGAACAAGATAAGATGGAAGAGGTTGGGAATATTGCAGCAGAATGGTTAAAATCTGTAATATAGAATTAATAAAAAAAGTAACTGGTCACCTACATCATCCCCTAGTCATAAGGTGATAAATAATTCTGACTTTTTCTGATCTCTTTCAACTTGTTTTCAACTCCCTCTGCTGCTCCGATTAGTGATGCTATATCACAATGAACTCCTGGAACTAGTCTACTAATGGATTTTGAGACAAGAGCTGCTGCATGAAAATCAGCCTCTGTTGTCGTGTTAACAAATAAGACTATCACATCCAATCCTCTAGAACCACTAGAGCCCAAACCCTTTAATACAGCAAAGCTGACTATTAAGGATATGAGATCTACCGTCAGTTACTTAGTTCTCGGAATTAGTATTATGGCATTAGGTTTGTTAGCAACAGACTTTGGTTCTAAATTCAATGCTGTCGCAAACATAGGAGGCAACAAAACAGGCTATCAGTCACTTACATCAGTAGACTCGAATCTGGATGAATGTATTAAAGCACTAGATTCTGGTAACACTACGTTAGCGTCTGAACATTGCAAGATGGCTGATCAGGCTTTGGAAACCTTCATGAACAAAACTAAATAGTAGTAAAGGCGGTTAATGTTAACGCAACTGGAGATTAATTCAAGCACCAAAAAAGCAAGCTAAAAAGTCACCCTTAACT
>JALZOS010000190.1 GCA_030913755.1 Thermoproteota archaeon
GTACATACACGTATTCACTGTCAAAACTGTATTTTGATGTCTCGATTATGTCTCATAATTATGTTTCATAGTGAAGAATCAATCTTCCTACATACCTTAAATACGTGTTTGAGGCCGCTTGCATTTTACGACTGAAAATGTTCAATCGTGTATCAATAGGATAATACGAGTCAGCGACATATCCGTAATTCCGTTAGACGAGCAACAGATGTGCTTGAAAGATGTTAATTTCGTAATATCAGAAGCCGTATTATTTTGGACTTCGGTTTTCTTACTTGCTATAATGGCAGGGGGGGTTTATGACACAAATCAACCATGACTGCCCAGCCGGCAAAAGCCTACCCCACCTCAACTTCCACCTAATTAGAATTTGAGAACTATATACTCTCAGCAAAAGATTGATGGATCACATCACACTAGGGAATACATCAACGCATTGGAGTAACATATTTTCTCAAGAGTATCCAGATACAGAGGCAGAAGCTCCAATTCCATCTGCTTCGAAGAAATACCTCGCTTCAAGTTCAACCTGATTGATATATCCCTCAAGAGTTGATATAAATTTAGGATCCTGGATCTTCTTGTTGCCTGCCTCAGTACGAATTTTAGCAGGAATTATGAATCTCCTAGCTCCCAGTACAAAGTTGTTATTAAGTAAATGAGAAGCAGATACTACTCAACTTTCTAAATTCCTTTATTATTTTCATTTAATATTTGGCAGTCAGGAATCATTTGTCATATGTGGCAATGTCCGGAATGCGGAGCATCTCATCTATTTTTTCGTGTATTTGTAGAAATCTAAATCCTTTTGGTGTTGTCCTAAATGCCTTGTCCATCATTCTATATTCCAAAAAGTCCTTATCTATCAGAGTTTTCAAGTATTGGACTACCTGTGAGTAAGAAAGATAAGAACTGTACATGATCTTTGTTTTTCTTGCCCCACCCGATCCTGCAATTGTAAGTATTGATGCAAAAATATCATCTCTGTCTTTCAATTTTATGGGATCAAAAGAGATCAAATCCTTAATATGGAGATGGTAGGGTAAGACCAGATCATTATTCTAACCTCATGTGAGAAAGATGAATCTTCTTGAATAAAGAATCGGTTTAACGTCGTCGTCTAAGCTTGGTTACTCGCATTCTACATAAAACTAGTTTCGCAAGTATTATTTTCTTTTTTCTACACCTGGCAAGAATACTCGTACTTCAAAAAAGGGATACGAGAAAGAATTCAACGTCATGGCTAAATAGATGATACTTCCACCAACACCCATTAAACCGTGAACTGAGAACAAATATTTATTCTTTGTTTACCACTGGGTTAAATGTACCGTCAATTTATTTGACCAAAAACAATTGCTTCTGGTTTGCTTGCTGGCGAGTTCACTCCCATTTCACAACTAATGGATTCATTGTTTATCCCGGTGTGAAGAGGGTCTAACGATATCAAACACGCCATGAACTTTTCTCCTGTTTTTATTATGTTTCTTGGTAACTCAAATAAAGTAAAAGAATCGGCCATGTCAACTGATTTACCTTGTATGAACTTCACAGATCCAAAAGAGGGATCTGTTGTTAGAAAAATCATCTTGTCAGTTCTGTTAATGTCTCCACCATCCACTTTAACTGTTATCTTAAAGGATGATCCTGATGAAGAGGTTGTCATCAGTGTTGGTACCTGTTTCTCTGATATGTGCTTATTGGACTGACTTATTGAACTGGCTTGTGTCAATCCTGCAGGCTTTTCGATGACATCGGCTTTAGATCTTCCCAAGACTTGTATTGTACCTATAAACTTGGCCGTTTCGTCGCTGGATCGATCGTATACTGCATTTACCTGCAATCTATAGATGCCAGGTGCTACGTTCACATACCATAGACTAATTCCCGGAGTAGGTGAAAGATTAAACAATTCTCCATTCCCATTACTATGAGACAATATGATTTCAGTTGGTACTAATTCGAGACCGGGATTCCCTGCAGTTAGTCTTACGTATGACCCTGTTTGCAAAGACATAGTTGGTTTTAAAGGATAGTCAAGTCCTGTAAGATGATTTCCTTTCTCTGTCGTATATGAGTAAAGATGCAATTCATGCGTACTGGTATTGTTGTTAATGATCAGCATGCCCTTGAGACTGCTGGGATCGACTTTTTTCTGTGTTGACGAAACAGCCGCGGCATTGTGGATTATGGATATTTCGTAAGGTAAAGCAAAGAGAGAATGCAAATAACCTATTATTAACACAATAATTACTAACTTACAAGAATGATGCATCCTAATGATTTAGGGATTTAACCTAATTGAGTTATGCCATATCATTTTAGAAGAAATATCTCGATAGTACTACATAACAAGGAACCTGTTTGCGGAAATATAACATGATTCTCTTTTTGCGTTACGATTCAGTTTCCCGCTCTAAGAAGTGCTTTTATATTTTACCGGAGTTTCCAATATCTTGACTGTCAAGGAATTGTTCCAAAAAAAATGAAGACCCACCAGATAATTGTCGAGAAATAGATCATGCATGGCTATGACATTCTCATTGTCTATCCGATGTCTGTAATAAAAAGAGGGTGCTGTGTATATCTGAGCTGCGTAAAGGAATCAACTAGATAACAGTAAATTATATAGTCTTATGGAGATACCATTCAGACATGATTCGCAAGGACAACACGCCCTCCAAATAGCTTCTAAGAAGCAGCAACATCAGATCTAAATTCGAATTGCTACGAGTGTTCCTTAACTTGGCAGAACATCGTTAGACCCTTCTAAACATCAGGTCCTAGGTGTATTCTCAATAATTATCACTATCATAATACGAAATCCATTTCAGGATGCCTTTAATGTGGTGATAGATTGTTATTGTATATACATATAGTAACAGCTTATCATTGACAGAAGGTGCCAGTCGAGTGATTTCTACACGGAAAGAGTATAGACAAACCTTATCACTAGATGGTCAAGCTAGCTTGAAAAGCTTTAGACAAAGGGCTGTTTCCATATAGAGATCGTAAATCATTTAGATATGCTTTTTTAATTTGGTTGTTGAAGGAATCCTTGATAATATCATGGAAAAAGTTATTTCTGCAATATTAAAAC
>JALZOS010000203.1 GCA_030913755.1 Thermoproteota archaeon
GGTACGATGAACAGCTCAGGTACAGACATAGACAATGATGCTTCCCTAATTGGTATTAAGACCATAGCATTAAGTCACGCAGAAGCGGGATCCGATATATTAGCTCCCTCCTCGATGATGGATGGTCAGGTCTCATGCATACGAAAGTGTCTAAAAGAGAATGGATTTCGTAATATCAGTATCATGTCATTTTCTGCAAAGTATGCTTCATGTTTGTATTCTCCTTTTAGGTCAACAGCATTCAGTAATTATCACCTGACTGGCAAACTCGATAAGTCCACATATCAGCTTTCATGTTCTAATTTCAGACAAAGTCTGAACGAAATTCAAATGGATTTGAACGAAGGTGCAAAAATGATAATGGTCAAACCAGGTATAGTGTCATCCGATCTGATAGTAGCCATCAAAAATAGATTCAATTGTCCCGTCGCCGTACAGAATGTTTCTGGGGAGTATCTGATGATAAAAACAGCTTCGGATAAAGGCTTGATAAACGAAGACGAATGGGCGCTTGCATACCTGATAGGAATGCGACGAGCAGGTGCTGACATGATAATGTCGTATCATATAGAACGGATCTTGAGGTATCTTGAATAGATATCTTGACCTCCCCCAAGCTGAATATACCTGGATGGTCCATCTCGAGCGAGGTACTAGAATGGATTTTTATCTACGGCGCATGATTATAGCCATGTTCAAATAGCGACTAATCCTCTGGCATAATATTTGAGATCGATTTTAGTTTAGATAGTACACTACAATACGAATCAATTCGATTGTAGTAAGTGCAACCAATCATTCAATTCTCAATCTGAGTTAGATAGTCATAATCCTACTATGTATAGAACTGCCTAACCTTCCTTTTTTTGTCACAAGCTACTCAGCAAAATTAAAATAAATTAATAAACTCAACATAATTATATGGCAATAAATTATCATGAAAAATGTCCCGCGGTAGCTCAGCCTGGTAGAGCTTTCGGCTGTAGCAGTCGGCTAACTAAAGCTGACCACGAGAAACAGCCTATCGGGCAAACAATTGCAGTGACCGAAGAGTCGCAGGCTCAAATAGTGTTTGGTTATTGCCAATCTAGAGTAGATCCTGCCCGCGGGATACATTTCGCAGAGCTAGATGTACATGGGTAGACGTTGTCTGAAATTTGAGAATCTAGATCGTGACCCATGTTTCCATAAAATGTCTAAAATAGTTAGTTCGATAATTCAAGTTGTAAGAATGAATCTTTCTTGCATAAGTTGTTGAATAGAACCAAAGACCGATATTATCAATTAAGTTTCAGAACAGATTCCAATCAATAAGCAGAAGATCAAATTAAATACTGTCTACATTACAGAAGTTATCGGGATCTTATTCAAGTTGGATAAAATCTGTGTCTCTTTAGCTGCATTGTCGCCTGAAGATCATTCGATACTATTACAAACAGCAACTCAGGAAGGATCTGATTATGTAGAAATAAGGTTTGATTACTTACATCCCTTAGACATACAACGAGCATTGACTGAGTTGGTCCACAAGAAAATTTGTCGCAGGTCAGTCTTTATTTTAAGACCACGTTCAGAAGGCCGAAATTTCTCCGACAACGAATCTGAACTAGTTGAGTTGTTTAAAAAAATTGCATTGGGCGGACCAATGTTACTTGATGTAGAATTCAATACCATCAAAGAGAATATTGGATTGTTATACTTCCTGGAACAAAATCAAATACCTTTTATGGTATCATGGCACAACCTCTCAGAAACTCCGTCGAAACATGATCTTGTGATAAAATTCAACGAAATGAGAAAATACAGCAAGTTCCTCAAGTTGGTAACTACTGCCAAGACTGTAGGAAATGCAGTGAATGTAGTTTCTCTTTATGACGCTATAAAAAATATAGTTCTTGTTGCATTTGCTATGGGTGAAGCAGACGTCTTGTCAAGATTATTGTGCATTTTATATGTTCCATTTTTATACCAATCACTCGATGCACCTGTGACTCCAGGACAACTCAATATTCATATTATGAGAAAGTTATATGAAGGCGTTATCAGGAATACCGTAAAATATGGTGAAGAAAACGTATAACACCTATTGCATCATTGGGGACCCGATTAATCATTCTCTGTCTCCTGCAATGCACAATGCAGCATTCAATAGTTTGGGACTTGATCATTCTTACATAGCGTTCCGAGTCCCAAAAGATGAGCTTGCCAACGCAGTAATTTCCTTGAGATCTATAAATATTGCAGGATTTAACGTGACGATGCCGCATAAAGCTGAGATAATAAAATTCCTTGACACTCTGGACTCCACGGTTGAGAAAGCAAGAGCCGTAAATACTGTTTATAATAACAATGGCAAATTTGAGGCATTCAACACTGATATAATTGGATTTATCACTCCGCTACACAACAGAAATGTAAACTTTAACGGTATGACTGTGTTATTGCTCGGTGCAGGCGGAACAGCTCACGCAGTTGTAGCGGCCTTAGCAGAAGAAAAAGGCATATCTAAAATCTACATTAGCAGTAGAAACAAAGTGAAGCGAGAAAACCTTGCAGAAGTTGCCACAAGGATCGGTCTGGAGTGTGTTACACTGGGGGAAAACGAAATACATGAATTCTCTCCATTAAGTGATATGATAATCAACGCCACTCCTGTAGGAATGGGCGGTGAAGCAAGCCCAGTAAGCTCTAAGCACATATCCAAAGATTCGATTGTCTACGATATTGTCTACAGACCCTTGAACACTCACTTGATTTCGAATGCCAAGAAAGCGAATGCACAAGTTGTCTATGGTTATGAAATGCTAATAGAACAAGCTGTTGCCGCGTTCAAGATTTGGACTGGCATATCCCCGCCGATAGAGGCAATGAAAAAAGCCTTGTTTGGAGGATTCGGCGAACCACTGTGACACTAAGATCTGTCGCCGTTGTTCATGGTGCTATATCGATAGTAAATGCTGTTGCAACAGGCTTCGGTTCATCTCTAGGGATCTCCTTGAAGGTGAAGGTTGAAATGGTTGCCGAAAAAGGGTCAGGAATAATCTTCGAATCTGGTAACAGTAATAAGATGATTAATAGGATAATTGAAGATGTCCTCTCCCCAAAGTTTACTGCTGAATATCTTTTGAAAATCAGAATAAACTCGGAAATACCATTGGGTGTTGGACTGAAGAGTTCTAGTGCAGTCTCCAGTGCAGTTGCTCTTGCCTGCAAGGGCCTCATAAGTGACAATGTACAGGATCAACAAGTGCTTGATTCTGCAGTTGCTGCATCACTTTTTGCCAGAACCACGATTACCGGTGCGTATGATGATGCTACTGCGTGTTACTATGGCGGGTTTGTTGTTACTGATAATTACAATAGGAAAATCCTAAGACAAGACGACTGTCCTGATGATGTAGCGGTCATTATCTATGTGCCCAAAAATTGTCAAAGAGGTGATCTTTCAAAACTGAAATTGCTCTCCGAGCTTTATAACGATGCGTTTAACCTAGCCTATAGTGGAAATTACTGGAAGGCAATGATTCTTAATGGAATTCTTAATTCCTCTGTATTATTGGGAGATTATCTTCCGGCTAGGCTTGCCCTCGAAAATGGTGCATTGGCAGCAGGTATGTCTGGAAACGGACCTTCCACGGCAGCCGTGGCACGCAAGGAAGATGCTAACCAAATTAGGTCTGTTTTTGCGAGACTAAATGG
>JALZOS010000219.1 GCA_030913755.1 Thermoproteota archaeon
CGTTAACTACGAAAATTTCTTTGTTTTGGTATGTCTGGACAAGACACGAGTGAATGCAATTTCTAATATTATCTTCTTCATTTTTGACTGCTACGACAATACTAACTAACGGAGCATTTTTCGTTATATCCACATCCTGTGCCTCAAGATAGGGGTCTTTATACCTGAAGTATGCTAGTAAAATAATATTAAAGAGGACAAAACTGGTCAAGAAACTGTAAATACCGATCGTTAGATCCACAACGAAGAGCATGAAATAGACTTTGGCAACAAGTACGGACCCTATCGCTGAGAGTAACAAGAATCTGACAAACGATATTCTCCTTTGTTGTTCAATATGGTGTGTTTCTTTCTGTAAGCTCATTCATTGTCACTGCTTAACTCAAATCTTTCATCATTTGACTTCACTTTAATCTTCGTCGGGGGCATATAATATACCTGATCTATCAGGATATTTTCTTATTAACATTATGAATCTAGAGCCTTGTCTACTATTGTCAAAAAGATCAGATCTGCCATTATTGCTATATTGGGGCAATTTCCCTCACACTGAAATCTCTTATGTCGACGTCTTGTGCGCTGTCCCACCTAAAGGTGGCAATAGGCCCACCCCATGTAATGATTTGATCTGCTTCTCCTCCGCATTCTCCACCGTTATTACCCCAGCCGCCATTATCTACTCGCTCGTTTGCCTTAACCCATTGATTATTGTTATCCTTATCAAGCCAGATTTCTAGCTTTACTGCAGTTTTGTCACCCTCCTGTATGTTATACATAATTGTCTTGAATCCAACCCACTTTCCATTGAGTGGACTCATGCTCATTTGGTGTCCGCTAAATACATAGCTAACATGCCACTGTTCCTTAGCCCAACGAGTATCGCCATTAAAGTAAAGACCGCCTTTGTAAGCTACTCCCTCACATCCTTCAGGAGAACCGTGTCCCGTATGTCTGCCGCCTCTCGCATACCATGCAAAATTATCTCCAGATCCTGAGTTAACTTTAACGTATCCTGTAATCTCAACATCCCTCCAGTCATTGGGAGATTGCATGTATCCCTTGGCGGCTATCTCGCCATGGTTTAACGTCGATATGTCCGAGGGATGGTATCCACTCGATGTAAATACACCCATTCTGACTTTTGTTGATTTTACCTTAAAGGATCCATCTGAATTTGGAGTTAGCTGAGTTTGCGGAGAAAAACGAGAATCCTTTCCTGGATTTGAATTCATAAACCATTCTTCACCGTTTGATTTTGTTGGATAAATTTCTCGGATACCTAATTTGTCAGCATTCGTTTTATCATTCGCAGGTGGATCGTTCTTATCATTAGTTTTATCAATTGTCGAGGGTCCTTTTTTATCATCTTGGTTTACATCTGGAACATTTGTACAGTTTTCATCCACTAATCCATCTCCGTTATTGTCCTGACCATCATTGCATATCTCGGATTCCGGTAAAGGAATACCATCAGAGACATTTTGGTGACTTACCAGTCCGTCTTCCACCATCTTAGTTATACTCCCAGAGCCACAGTTTTCATCCACTAATCCATCTCCGTTATTGTCCTGACCATCATTGCATATTTCCTCTTGACTCACAGGAATAGGACTACTTGAAGATTTTTCGAACGGATCAAAAAATATAAAGGGATAAGTTGTAGCTAGAATGTCATTGTCTAGGTGATAGCTAAATGCTGATAAGGCCACAATCGATAGTATTAATGCGGCTCTGCACTCAATCAGTTGTGATCTTACTTTATTCTTCAATTTTATTGCACTCCCTGATGAAAGATATATTTGATAGTAAATCCCTCTTCGCAAAATGAAAAGATGTCATAAATCGATACTAGTACGGGGGATCCGCAATCTGTTATATGGTCGAATAAGGTCCTGAAAGACACGTCTTCTACGTGATTACTAAATATTTATACGAAAGCATCTTTTCTACTTGAATTCACTCTCTAAATTATTAAACATAAGACTGCATATGATTCAAGGATAGTAGATCTCGATAATAACAGATGTTAATTCTTCAGTAACTAATTCACTGTATTTATAAAATAAAATTAGCATTGAGCGCGAACTGAATAATCTTAGATATCAGTTTAAGAGATGGTTTAAATTTAATATGATTGGACTTGATTTGATTGTATTACTATAACATCCATGATATTGTAAGAATTCAGTCTGAAGTCCTTCTGTATGAACTTGAATATTTTGCCTCTGAGAGTTTTGACAGCCCTGATTTAGCTGTAAAGGTATCTTCATCAATTCCAGGTGGTATTGCACTCACAAGAAACATTACCAAACCAAAACCATGGGATCCATCATATATTACTTATAGCGAACATTTTGGGTCGTTGGGAGCCAAATTCAGTATGGAATTCTCCGACGTCATTGTAATCACAGTTAACAAGATGATATCCAGATCAAAACATGTTCTCTATGTGAATCTCGTAGAACCGATACTTAGGTTCATGATGATCTCACGAAATCATGTACTTTTGCATTCTGCATGTGTTGACCTAGAAGGACATGGCTTACTTCTTTCAGCACCTCCAGATACAGGAAAAACTACAACTGTTCTAAAATGCATCAAGAAGGGATATGCATTTCTTTCTGACGATATGACGATTATCCGTTTACCCAATGAAGCACTATGTTTTCCAAAACCAATGACTATAAGCGCTCATACTTTTCAAACGGCGGTGAATGTCTCTGATGGCCATAGCAATACAGGAGGAATGAGGATAAGGAGCTTGGTACATTCCAAAGGTGGAAGGAGCTTTATGCATCACCTAGCAGAATACAATGTGCCTATTTTTACGCTTAATGCTATTGGGCAAATAATAGTTAAGCCACCAAAATTCAATGTTCAAAGGCTGCTCAATTCCGTGAATATAAAAAGATCTACCAAAGTAGAATCCCTCTACTTCCTAGAGCGACAAGGCAATGAATGTATAATTCTGGACACTGAATCTGCGCTTTCCACTGCACTGGAAAACAGCGACGATGCCTTTCTGTTCCCACCATACAAAGATCTTTTAGAGTATATAATGATAAAAGGAAAATCTGCACATGCTCTATTATCAGAGGAGAGAAGAATACTAGAAAAGTTCCTCTCAGAAATAAGTTGCTTCACGTTGAAAAGTGATACTAGATCATGGTACAATATGGTCACGAGTTATACTGAAAGTAAAATTAGATAGGTGGATCGTTGTTATTGCAAGAGCAGAAATCAAATATTAAATTTATTGATGTTTGTGCTGTGATATTGTGGCAGGAAATAATTCCTTGATTAGGTCTTTTTTTGGGGAGGGGAACTTGATATTAAATTACTTAGACATCATGAAGGTTTAATTTATATCAGTGCCGGTAACATTTTTGGCGCAGCCCTTACTGGAATCTTTTGGCTTTTGTTGGCATCCATCCAAAGTGTAAATGATTATGGGCACGTAAATTACACAGTTGCAATTGGTTCACTTGCTGCAAGCATCTCGTTACTAGGGCTAAACACGACGGTCACGACCCTTCTCCCTAAGGGGAACGCTGGTATAAATG
>JALZOS010000220.1 GCA_030913755.1 Thermoproteota archaeon
ACTAAATGGTTATGTGATCGTATCTCCAATAAACAATGACAAAGCTACTCTGGTGAAATAGATTGGATAGCGTATTAATTCGGAAATCTGTCTTAAACGGCTTAATCAATTGTCCTCCAAGCAAAAGCTATACTCACAGAGCAATAGCGGTGTCTTCCTTAGCAGAAGGTGAATCGTTACTCCTTAACACATTACGATCGCGCGATACTATGGCAACAATAAGAGGGTGTAAGGCTTTGGGAGTTAATATTGTGGATCGGCCTGACGAGGTTGCTGTGAGAGGGAGAACCGCCTTCGTCGCACCCGATAATGTGATTAATGTTGAAAATTCAGGAACCACCATGCGCTTTTTAACGGCTATGTCCGCTTTAGTAGAAAAGGGGTATACAGTCATAACAGGTGATGAAAGCACCAGGAGGAGGCCCATGGAACCTATGCTAATTGCTTTGAGAAACCTTGGAGTAGAATGTTATTCCACACGCTTGAATGGGTCGGCTCCCATAGTTATTCGAGGAGGGGGAATTGAAGGTGGAAGAACTGAAATCGCGGGAAGCACTTCAAGTCAATTTTTGTCAGGGCTTTTAATTTCCGGAGCCTCTGCTCAATCAGAACTAGAAATAAAAGTAACTGGGAAACAGGTGTCACGTCCTTACATAGAATCAACAATTGCCACAATAAAAAAATTCGGAATCAGTATCCAAAAATCAACTGATTATAGAGTTTTTCATGTTAGTAACTGCAGATACACTCCTACATCATTTACTGTTCCAGGAGACTTTTCCACAGCAGCATTAATTTTGTCAGCTGGGATTCTTTTAGGAGGTGAGATTATAATATCTGGATTAGATTTTTCATTGCCTCAGGGGGATTCTAATATTATAGATATCTTGAAGAAAATGGGGGCCGAGATAACTGTTAATGTCGAGCAAGGTCAAATTCGAGCGATCAAGTCAGAACGTTTGGAAGGCGGCGAATTTGACCTCTCAGATACTCCAGATTTGCTTCCTGTAGTTGCAATTTTGTCATTGAGATCTAAATCCCCAGTGAGAATTTATGGTGTTTCTCATACTCGGTTTAAGGAAACAGACAGGCTGGCTCTTATAGCATCAGAATTGGCCAAACTAGGAGTAAACTTGAAAATGACTAATGATGAACTAGTAATCCATCATTCAGGAAAATTAAAAAGTGCGCGTCTAAACGCTCACGATGATCATCGCCTCTTTATGTGCTTTGTTGTTGCAGCCATGATGACTGAAAAGTCAATTGTAAAGGGAGCTCGATCAGTCGATGTATCCTACCCACAATTCATATCTGATATGAAAAGTTTAGGGGGCCGAATAAGTTTCCCATGATCCTATAAAAATTATCTTCAAGTATTTTCAACCTGAGGTGAGTCTACATGGAGTTCTAGTCCTCGGAACTTTTAGCGAAACATAAAGCCAATATATGTGATAGGAAACCCATAGAATAATCGGAGCATGGTCGGAAATATTCTTGGTGAACGTCTTGTTTTCATGAGTTTTGGAGAAAGCCATGGCAAGTGTATCGGAATGGTCTTGGATGGTTGTCCCGCAGGTTTGCCCTTATCAGAATCAGACTTACAGACCCAGTTGGATCGGAGGAAGCCCGGACAGTCAATAATAACTACTCAAAGGAAAGAAGAGGACAGAGCTGAAATTTTTTCGGGAGTATTTAACGGCTTCACTACTTCAGCTCCAATATGTGCACTTATTTGGAATAAAGATCAAGACTCAAGACCTTACGAGGTAATGAAGAATACACCAAGACCTGGACATGCCGATTATCCTGCCTCAGTGAAATATGGTGGTTTTGAAGACTATCGCGGTAGTGGTAGATTCTCAGGTAGATTGACGGCTACTATGGTAATGGCAGGAGCAATTACGCAAAAGCTATTATCTTATTCATTAGGAGTAGAAGTAGTAGCATACACAACTGAAATTGGCCGGATAGTTTCAAAACCAATCACGTTTGAACAAGCTAAGACTAACACATACTTGAACGAAGTACGATGTCCTGACGTAGAATCAGCGGAGGAGATGAAATCTTTGATTCTCCAAGCAAGGAAAGAAGGCGATTCGGTGGGTGGGATTATAGAATGCATCGCAACAGGACTACCTGTGGGATTAGGAGAACCAATTTTCTCATCGATGGAGTCTGATATTAGTAAAGCTCTTTTTAGCATTCCTGCTGTTAAAGGGGTGGAATTCGGTTCAGGGTTCGGAGGATCAAGACTAAAGGGATCAGAAAATAATGACGAGTATACCGTTTCTAACGGAAAAATCGTTACTAAAACAAATAATTCAGGTGGAATTATCGGAGGATTGACTAATGGGATGCCTTTGGTAATGCGGATTGGATTTAAACCTGCTTCGTCCATTGCCAAAAAACAACGATCTGTGGATTTATTGACACGCTCAGAGTGTGAGATCACCGTCCCAGGGAGACATGATCCATGCGTCGTTCCACGGGCGCCGCCAGTAGTTGAGTCATTAGTATCGTTAATTATATCAGATCATGCAATACGTGGGGGATTCATACCATCTATCTTGAAGACTAAAAAATATGATTGACGGGGTAGAATTAGATGGTCTCAGGACTCGGATGAGGTCAGTGACCGCGGATATAATACAGCTAGTAAAAACAAGAATGGATATTGCACAAAAGATTGGCGATATAAAGAACAGACTCAATATACAAATAGAAGACGAAGCAGTAGAACAGGAGATACAAAATCATGTCCAAGAGTTGGGCGGACAGATTGGTTTAGATAGGAATTTCATCGGCAGATTGTTGAATTTGTTACTTACAGAGTCTGTAAGAATTCAGGTGGATCAGATTTCGAAACAGCCTGACAAGTTGAATCATATGACTATGTTTATGCGAGCAAAGAAGTTGGAATCTGAGGGTAAAAAAATCATTCATTTAGAGGTCGGTGAGCCGGATTATTTCCCACCACGTTCGGTTAAAGATGGTTTGTTAAAAGCCTACGAGAAAGGCCAACTGCGGTATACAGAAACACGAGGAATTGCTAGCCTCAGAATGGAAATATCAAAACAGTTCCACAACATTGAAAAAGATCAAGTCATAGTCACTCCTGGTGCACGATTCGCTGTATTTAGTGCAATCGTGGCTGCTGTGATGTCTGGAGAAGAAGTTCTTATTTTAGAACCAGCGTGGCCGGCATATAGAGAATGTGTAGAGTTCGTAGGTGCAAAGACCAAAGTCATAAAAACATCTCTTGAGCAAGGGTGGGATCCTGAACTTGAACAAATAAAGAACTTAATTTCTAAAAATACCAAAATGCTTATTCTTAATTATCCAAATAATCCGACTGGGAAGATAATTAAGCAAGAAATTCTTGAAAAAATAATCGGTGTTGCTCAAGAGAATGGCATTTTTGTGCTGAGTGACGAAGTGTATGCAGGATATTCGTATTCCAGATTTAAGAGTATTTTGGATTATGCATACGACAAGAGCATCATGGTTTCTTCGTTTTCTAAGAGTTACGCAATGACAGGATTTAGAATAGGCTATGCAATTGCTAGTAAGAATATGATTGATAAGATGACACAAATCCAAGCCATCGCAATTACAAGTGTAGCCGAACCGATACAATATGCCGCACTCTCCGCTTTACGAAATAGGCCCACAAATAATGCCCAGCGGATCAGAAAGAGATTGGAGTTCATGAATAGAAGATTAAGAGAAATGCCTCTTGAGTTTTGTCCTCCAGACGGGGGAATGTACTTTTTTGTTCGATTTAGTGGAGGTACAGAGGAGACAATAGATCTTATTGAGAGTCTACTTGAAAAGGGAGTTGCTGTGGCTCCGGGGATCGGATTCGGAAAGGGCTATGGAAATTTCCTGAGGATTTCGGCATGTCAACCGATAAGAATTCTAGAAAAGGGATTAGATATCATTGAGAGTGTGGTTCGGAATAGGTAATTCGAATGATAAAAAAAATTTGCATCGTTGGTGGAGCGGGAAAAATGGGAAGATGGTTTTCAAAATATTTTACCCAGCAGGGCTGCTACTCTGTATTTGTTTATGATACCAAGAAAGGTTACGATAGGTCTTCTTCGAAAATCGTTTATTGTAATAGCCTAAAAGAGTGTATAAAAGATGCAGATTATGTCATCATATCGGTGCCAGTTAGTAC
>JALZOS010000237.1 GCA_030913755.1 Thermoproteota archaeon
ATATTATTAGATCACAAGATAGATACGGATGCCAAGATCACAAAAAATGGTAAAACAGTAGCTGTTGATATTTTCATTCCCCCGGAATCACATAATGTGAAGGTAATGGGAGTACTAGCAACAATAGTATGATCTAGCTTAGTTAGTACATGAGGGGAGGCGGTTGGGTAGTTTAAACTTGAATCCAAGCTGTGAAATACTTAGCTAATAAGCTAAAAAATATTTAAACGCTAGAAAGCATAAGTGATATTTCTCGTAAAGCTGCATTAAGATTCAACTTAGATGCTCTGCCACGTTTGATAGAATCTCGAACGGGCTCAAAGAAATGAATCGGATCCACGATGCGTTTGTCGAGTAAACATTTTAACACCATTTGAGATTATACTCTATGATATTGATAAGCTATGCTGAAGCTAAACATAGTTAAGGAGATCCTCTCAGAATCATTCGTTGTTTTTGCATCACTTCCCGACATGGGAAGGGTAGGTGGGTTAACTTCTGCGTTCTTAGCTAGTCAATTTAATGCTGAGCTGGTCGCTAGTATTATCTCAGTCGAAAAACCCTGGGTGAGTGTAAAGGACGGTTTAGTTGCTAATGTGATTGATACTTACAACATTTACTACAGTGATTATCAAAAATTGGTAGTTCTTACTGGTAACAACCAACCCGAAGATCCAAGAGAGCTCTTTGGATTGTGCACCACGTTTCTTGATTATTGCATGTCTATCGGCCGAATTGGTCGACTGTATACTGCCGGCGGTTCATTTAACGAACAACTAACCGAGGAGCCAAGGGTTGTTGCGGTTGCGACTACTGCTACGCTAAAAGAATTGCTATTGAAATTCAAGATAAATGTCATTGGTAATGAAATTTCAACAATTACATGGTTCAACGGTCTTATTTTGGGAATGGCTGCCGAAAGAAATATTGAGGCAATAGGATTTTATGGTGAGATATCAAACAAGTCTATACCACAACCCCTAGCAGCAAAAAGTATTGTGAAGGTGTTCGGAAGGATTGAAGGGATCAATATAGATATCAAGCCGTTCGACCGACAGTACGAAGAAGTATTAGATAACTTGGAAAAACGAAAAGGGAATAACTAATCTAGACCAGGGATAGGTTAGCGCGAAATTAATCGGGGGTTCTGAAAGATTGAGCCAGTATACAACTCTTGAAACATTTGTTTGGCCACGCAATTGGATAGACAAGAGGAGAGTCTAAACAAACATGAAGCGATCGCGGACAGTTTTCAAACAAAAGGGTGAATAACAACAGCTTTGAAACGTCCCATGAGTTTGCTATTACGGTAGTACGATAAATCCTCTGGCCAAGCCCTTTCGTGTCCCATCGGCTGCAGTCTGACCTGAGTATTTGAGAGATTTGACATCAACTTCGATTTGATAGACCCCACTGGCAGGGATGGTCAAACTCACGGTGCCCGTGCCATTTAATGCAAAGAGATTGTCCTTACGGATAATTTCCTTTCCGTCGCTTGAGCGAATTGACAATCCATAGTTAACGTCAGCATTTAAGGAAGAATCTTTTTGTGCATCACTAAATTTCAATGTTAATTTAGTTTCTGAACCTGGTTTTGGTGGGTTTGGTGACCAAGTGAGGGATGCATGAATGGCCCCAAAGTCTGTAATTATGTCGGAAGAAGATTTATTGGACGCATGTCCTATCGGCATGAGCGTAAATTTCATTGTATTATTACTACCACCTACAACGTCCTTCATTTCGGCAAGCTTGATTATGTCGTTCTTGGTCAGAAGATAGTGTATTATTAATGCCTTATCTGAAGAAAATGGATCTATAGCAAGACCCCTCCCGCTTACTGGTTGACCGTTGACTGTAGCATTAAATACAGTGGTGTTACTGAATTCGGAAAAGGATTTTGGAACCTGGAATTCTTCGTGGACAAAAATGTTCGCAGCTTTGATCCTGGACAAATTCCAATCAAATGGCATTTCCCACGAAGCTACAAGCTTTGAAGCTTCAAAGTTAAAATTCCGAATTTTATCGTAATAGGAGATAAGGGTCGCATTGTATTCCTTAGCGTTGTAGGTCAAATTCTCTCTAAAAACGTCACCGACACTAAGATAGGAATCAAATTTGGGCGCATCTTCGGGTTTGAAAATATTTCTATCGTTATCTATTCCAAATATCTCAATGTGAAAGTGATATAATCCCCCTTCTAAGAGTAGGGGACCTCGTATGAGTATATTACCTCCAGGATCTGCGACAAGCGCAGCCTGAAACGGATCTCGGTCACCAAGTATCGTAAGCTCCCCTGGCTGAGGTTCTATTTTTAGCTTGAGTACACCATTATGTGCATGGAAAAAATCATTTACCAGCGGCCGTTGATCAGTTGAACCACCTTTTGTTATACTTATTTGATATGTGGTGTGCTCAATTGTTTGGTTTGTCTTTTCGTCAAATAACCTGAAAAGTGCATACGCATCAAGCTTGCTATCTGATGTCAAAATGGGTGGGTTTATTTTTACAAACAGGCCTGCTTGTCTGTCACCAACTGATGCTGGCGGAAGATTCTCTTCGAATAAACCATCAGAAAATGCTAGTTTTCCTATGCTAGGAGTGAGAAATAAGAATGATAACAATGCACTAACAAGTAAAACTTGATTCCATTTGGTCATCAAGAATGTCTGACATGAAATCAGGTCGATACATTATTTATAGTTTGGATTTCTCACATGACGACATTATCTTGTTATTGTTCACTTCCAAGAGTTTTAGTAGGTTAGTTGAGCAATTGTTGCTAGTTCGAAGCTAGAGCATTGAAACAAGGACGATATAGAGAGGCGTGCAAATATACTAACCGAACAGGATGTCAAAATCTGGTCTATACCTGATCTTCCTTCTTCGTCCGTTTTTCAGAAGTGCAGAACGAAAGTTGAATATGATACTTGACATCTTCTCTTTTATGTCACCAAGAAAAGCAGTATAGAAAATATAACCAGGCGAATTTAACGACACCCGATAACTAGCAGTATTAACAGCCTGGTGGCGGGTTATGATTGAAACTATTGTTATTTTCAACATATCATATTGATCACTCCAGCTATCGGTAGAGAAGCATTTTGAAAAATGATTGAAAATTTTAATGTGTTGAAAATAATTCTTTTCTATTTATAATAAGTAATTACAAGTGGCAGTGTTATTCATTACGGTAATAAATTATGGTTATTGTTATTTCTTCCATTGATACCGGATGAAGCGGATTCTGAGTGTTCAACATAATTTTCACGTACGATTACAGAGTAGATATCGTTTTGCCTACCGTTGTACACCCCATGCCATACGAGTTTTATTTCCATCGGAAATCGAGAGCATGATTCCGTGTATTCAGTACGAGAACTAAATCTCTTCTATGGCGTCACCCGAAGGAATTGTGTCGAATAAGTGATAAGTGTCTCTCAAATCTCGCTTAGGCTGCCGCTAAACATATTGTGAAGGATCCGATCAAGATACCTAGACGAACAAGCAGAGAATCTTCTTCCACATTCGCGCGATGTGTATAGACAGAAGGAATAGGTATTTGTTGGTATCAGTTTGTGCATTCTTAAGCGCAGCCAAAGTGCCTTGCTGTAAGGAATTCACCCCGGATAGATGATTCATTTTTTGTTAAAATATTGATGAACTCGTCAAACATATCGTTAGTCTTGCCAGTCTCGAGGGCCGCTGGCATATCGAGAATTGATCGACTTTGCTTGGCATCCCTAGTCGTAGTATAATCGTGAAAGAGGATATATGATAGGACGCTTGCTCCTCTCGAATGTACCGTCTTTGTGTGTCTTTCCCTGTTCCATTTTCGGGACAATTCCTGATGACATAAAGGACAAGATTACTCTGGCTTCATTTTTTCTCCAGCTGCAAGTCACTTGGAGTCCGTAAACCTAAGTGTATTGTTAAGGTTAAACATCTACCGACGGATTCTTTCTGTTGAGAGTTTTGATATTTATACACTTCTCCTTACCTAGGTTTGTCCCGATCCATGTTGGGGATTTTCGTTTCATTCTCCGTGATGACCTACGCCCAGCGCTTTATAATACATCTTTATATATGCGATATAGAGGGCTGCACTATCCGGTTTAGGTTGTAAAAAACTTTGGCATATTTTTCGAGAAGTATAAAATCGTCGACAGGCATCTTAGTCGATACAACCTTTTCCAGCTTCTCACCGGTCAGTTTTCGTGGCACATTATATAGTTGTGTCTATCG
Organism: Thermoproteota archaeon; assembly: GCA_030913755.1. Lineage (GTDB taxonomy): Archaea > Thermoproteota > Nitrososphaeria > Nitrososphaerales > Nitrososphaeraceae > TA-21. Next base: position 4,243 of record JALZOS010000237.1, read on the forward strand.
GTCTATTATCTTTAGGTTTAAGCATAGACGGGATGATGCTATTATGCTTATATTTGTTAACAAATATTATTTTTGTTAACATAGTCTTGTTAACAATTAATGGAAAAAGTTAACAAAATCCATTAATTTTCAAGAAGAATAAGCGGTGTAAAAGGAAGACGTGATAACAAATACACTTAAATAGGCTTTTCATAGTCTTGTTTTTACCAGAATATCTTTATTTTCTAGAAAAGTCTTCTATACTGCGAACTGACCTAATTTATTAAAATTCTAATCTACCGATCGAGACACTGTTAACT
>JALZOS010000142.1 GCA_030913755.1 Thermoproteota archaeon
ACTACTGGTTCAATGACTGCTTCCACTTTCGTTTCGTGTTTGGCGTAGATAGTACCGCAGTTGCGACATTCTAGCCACAGATTGTAATCGGAAGGTTTAGGGGTTGGTTTACCTGTCGTTTCGTCAAGTGGCATTATGCGGGGTCCTAATACGGCCTGGACTCCGAACATCTCTTCACATCTGTGACAGAACTGCTGCTTCTCCCTTTCTTCCTTAGAACGCATCGCAAAAACTCCAGTATTTCCTTTCTGTAGTCGTCTAATCCCTGGCAAATTCTTGCTCCCGTTGTAACAAAGATAAGATAAGATAATGTAATAAGTATACTGCGTCACCCTGGTCAGTCAAACTGACAACATGTTCTTTCCTCTTATTAGCTTATCCATACTCTAAAAATAATACAATAGCATTGGTCAAAAATAAGGAGGAGAAGTGATCCCTATCACTAGCCCTTGCGTACTCTTTGGGTGTCTTCTTTACTATTCGGGAAGGCCATCAGTGAAGATGTCGAGCGTTTCTACATCCTTCCAATTCTGGGCATCGTTGATACACTCTAGGAAGTTGTCGTTGAAGTTGTCTTTACTATGGTCCTTGTTAGTGTTCTCTATTTCACAATAATTCTTGACCTTTATCTTTTGAGTTTTATGCGTGTCATTACAGTTGTTGTCACCGTTGTCCTTGCATTTCTTGCCACCGTTGTCATCATGATCCCCACCAGCGAACACTGGTGATACCAGACTCAAGCCTGCGGTTCCCATTGCTACTGTCGCAATTGAAAGCGACAGAATCACAAATATTCCTATTTTCTTTGTATACATACTTTGTTTTCAGCGTTTGATACTAAACAAAGTATAAGTAAGGTGTGAAAGACGCGTTGCTAAGAAACGAAGAGTTTTCGATACTTTCCTATGTCTGAAATTTCAAATAGAATATTATCCAAACTTATCGTATCTAATTTGATCTGCTAAATAATATTGAAAACTGTTAATAGTTATGCAGGCACTGACCTCAATGCTGTTAGGTGCTGTGTTCAAATTTCCTAACCCTGGTCGTGGATGGCCTAAGGTGGCCTTCCGTGCCGGGTTGGATTAGAAGAAATTAAAAGAGTTCTGCTAGCCTGTGGGTTTTTCTTGCTTACGAGAAGATCGTAATTTAAACTAAAGGTAACTAACTGATTATTTCGATGCCTGCAGCCAGGTCATATGGAAGTAGTCTTTGACATGGAAGGGGCTACACTGATAGAAACGCACTGCGATAATTGTGTCAAGTCAGTCTTTGCCAGTATCTCTACGTAGGTAAAGATGTACTGGTTGTCGGAGGATCGGTTAAATTAGACTTTGACCACCGAAAGACAAAGGCAGTCAGCCCATCTTAATTTGAACATTTAGAATCCAGCCAATAGTCGACGGAATTCTGCTAACTCTTTTCTTTTATTACTGGTTGCAGACCCGGTTTTACCTGTGTTGTTACCATTATTAGCAGCGACAAGTTGACCTATTTCCTCTTGTTTTTGTCGAATTAACTCGTCATAATCGACATCGGAAATTGATGCGGAAAACCCTCTTCCCATCAGACAAGATCTCATTTGTACTAATTCATTCATATCACACTCAAAACAAAGTCAAGGCATGTGCCTAACACTGGCTCCAATAGATTTAATTACTTTCTAAGCAAGAAACAGAACGGTGTCCCAGCAGCAACAAGAGCTAATCTCTGCCCTTGACCGTGCGAAAGCATCGTTTAACAGCCAACATGAAAGGTCAGGCTATCTTGACGTCTACGATTCCAGCTTGATTACGCATAGTTTTCCACCAAATCTGCCGGCTAACTTTGAGGGACTAAAGATGTTTTACAATGCTTTATGGGCAGCTTTTCCCGATAGTCACCTAGAATTCGACGATATACTGGTTCAAGGTGACAAGCTCGCAGCGAGATTTACTTTTTCTGGAACACAAAAAGGAGAGTTGATGGGAATTCCACCGACAGGTAAGAAGGTTACCTTTCAAGGCATGAGATTTTTTAAATTCAGAGGAACAAAGTGCATAGAGACATGGAATCTCACAGACACGTTATCAATGATGCAGTAGTTAGGGGTTATCAAAACCTGAGACGATAATAGATTCGGTTCGATTGGATCACAAGAATACAATGTCACCCGAAGTTAAAGCGCCATCCATTGAAGTTAATAGGCACAAATCAACCTTTTTATTCAGAACGACCTAGTCACTATGAATGAAGTTTAAGCACAGGTCATTTTCATTTGTTAAATATACAAGTTGCTAATTGTTCACACTGGTTACGTCTCCTTTGCATGATAAATCTCTTCAATAGTTCTTGCTACCTTAATGTCATAGTCTGTTATTCCCCTCGCATCGTGAGTTGCTAAATTAATTTCTACGTGATTGTATAAATTACACCATTCTGGATGATGGTTCATTTTCTCCGTTTCAAGCGCAATTTGCGTCATGAAACCAAACGCTTGCAGAAAATTCGAGAAGTCAAAGGATTTTGAAACTTTTCCTTCTTTGATTGTCCATCACTCCAATCTAATGATCTCTTCTTGGATTTTGTCTTCGGACAATCTTTCATATCTATTCTTGGACATAATCTACCTTTAGATTTTCGTTCTAATGGGGTTTCCGCATTTATTAACCTTTGATTTCAGTTTCACAATAAATCTTTAGCGCAAAGGAAACACTCCTCCTATACAATGCTTTATGACATATTAACGCGGATTATTTGATTCTCTAAAATAAATTTCATCCATTAACCAATCCACAAATCTCGTAACGTTTTCATCTATATTACACCACAAGTGCACGGAACCTGGCAGTATTTCTATTCTCCCGGAGTCCATGATTATTTTTAACCCTTCCTTTCCTTCATACATATATGCATCTAGAGCCTTGATATCGCCTAGGATTTCTTTAGCACTTTGTTTAACTATCTCTCTGGAGATTGGGAAAGTTTTTCTGAATTTATCTACAACTATGCCAATGTTTTCAGTTCCATAAGAGTGGACATCGCGAATTTTGGACGAATTAGGAAAATGTAATTGCAATGATATTTGAAATCTTGATCCTACGAAGGTAGATATTTGATTTATCTGTTGATACACCACATTGGGACTCTTGGCCAGATCTTTTTCGAGTTCCTGCCTGTGGTATCTCAAGTTGTACAGAAGGTCGGAATGAATATCAGAAAATTTTTTCATTGAAGAGGCTAGGTATTTTATTTCATATATTCTATTTAATTATATGGCATAATGGTCTCTTGTCTTGTTCTATTCAAGAATCTAATGGCGGAAAACTGATATTGTTTGAAACTTAAGCTTGAATAGATAACTCAAGTATTTATTGATGCAATACAAATATCAATAAAATAATGTTTGCCAGTGATGCCGGCTCCGAACGAGCAACTAGCATTGAGGACTACCAAAATGCGTGTATTAACTTTATACTTGATATTGGTACGGACTACAAAGATTGGGTAGAGAGATACAGTCTGACTGATGAGGAAACTTCTCTCAGAAAAGGCTCTATAGATTCAATTGTAGAAACGACAAACAACTGGATTCTAAGATACGGAATTACAATAAAAAAAGTAGACATAATAATGAATGATGGGGTGAATAAAATGGCCGAAAACACTGCCGGTTATCCGTTTTCTTTCGAAGTATCTGCAAATGGTGCAAAGAGATATTTTGTACATGTTGCCGGCTTGGTTCGATTAAAAATAACTGCAATACCCGAAGAAGGCAGAACAGTTAGGATAGGAATGTTCAACAAAGAAAGCCTTTTTCAGATTTCATCAAACGCGGAGGTACATTTTAACGTCAGCCAAGAAAGTTTGAAGAGCTCGGACATACTCGATGATTACATAACGTTAGATGCTTCCAAGTATGCTAAGGGCGATATAGTTTCGATAACCATTATAGTTGAAGAGCTAACCGATGATTATGTGTCCGAGAGGAGAGGTTATACCACCATAATTCTCGTACAATAAACAAGGTTACCCATTAGTGGTAAAGTACGATGAGAGACGAGTCACGTGGTTGTACTATTGATGCTCATAAATGTTAGGCTAGTTTGAAAATTCGAGACGAAAATGTAAGTATAGGTTCAGTAAATTGGGCACTTAAAAAATACTGGATAGTTGGATGATTCGAACAAGATCGCTTGCTCAAATCATAGTTGGGATTGGATTTTGAATCGACTCAGAAACATATGGATGCATAGAAGTTTTAAAAATAAATATTTCGATGTGTCAAACGGCAAAAGTCAGTTTTTGCAATTACCCTGATAAGATCGACATAATTCCATATTCACAGGATAATATTCAAATGATGCGAGATTCAATTGAAAATATTATCGTAAACAGGCCCTACCCTCGCTTCTTATTGCTATCTTTGTTTGATTGATAACCTTCCTCTGTAATTTGTGACGTAGTCGTCTAG
>JALZOS010000143.1 GCA_030913755.1 Thermoproteota archaeon
CTGTAGTTCTGAACAGTGAATACAAGCTTGAAGCGTACTTCGCCGCGAATGACATGATTTTTACCTTATGAAATCCATTCTCTTTAAGGGAATTTTTAACAACGTGGACTTGACCATCCATCATTGATGAAGGAGTCAGTACATCTGCTCCGGCCTCTGCGTGACTTAGCGCGATAGTCTCTATATTGGTTAGTGATGCATCGTTGTCTACGTCAGTTCCTAGCTGATTAATTGTGCCACAATGACCTGACAAATTATACTGACAGACACATACGTCTGTTGATACTTCAATCCTGTCGCCAAAATTGGTTTTTATTTTTTTAACGCTCGTTGAATTATTCCCCTAGGATTCCAAGCCTCAGATCCTAGAATATCGCGTTTTCCTGGAATTCCGAAAATCATGACTTTTGTTATTCCTTTATCAAGAATTTTCTGAATCTTACTAACAAGTGCACTTATAGGTGTAGTAACGAGATAGTTAGAGGAAATTTCACGGTGCATTTCATTTACAATGATTGGCATTATGAAATTGGCCTTTGTAAGATTCACTTTGCATGCCATTTTCTTAAGCAACGAGAGTCTTGTGTCTGTTTCTTTCAAGTATATTAGTAATTAAACTAATTCATATGAATACCTTATGAGATGTTTGAGATGAGAAAAGTAATTAAGGTATTTTAAGAGTCATTCAAAGATCTAGGAAAAAAGGACCAAAAGATCTGATGAGAGAATATGGCATACCCGAGTCGAAAGGTAATGGAATTTGGACCCTAATTCTATCGACACTCTACGACTGTTGGACCGCATGTTATACCAAAGGCTGCAAAGATAAAATTTTTTAACAGAAATGAACGTATCATAAGATAGAATAAAAAAGAAGAATTCTCTGGATATTGATGAAGAACATGTGTAGGTAGGTAGGTAGGTAGATATAAATTGAAAAGCATGTGTGTCATTATTTACTGAGGCTGAAAGTTTGGGTGACAGATTCAATTTCTCATGACGTCCTTATTATAGGATCGGGCTTAGCTGGGCTGAGAGCAGCGATATCCGCTGCTTCTATAGACAAGAAATTAAGTGTTGCAGTAATTTCAAAAGTGCAAGTTATGCGTTCCCATTCCGTGTCAGCTGAAGGTGGAACAGCAGCAGTACTTTATGAAGATGAAGGGGATAGTTTGGCAGCCCATATCTATGATACTATAAAGGGTAGCGATTTCCTTGCTGATCAAGATGTAGTAGAGAGACTTGTATCATCCATGCCTAATGAGATTTATCAATTGGACCAGTGGGGAATGCCATGGTCAAGAAGAGAGGATGACAAAATAGCCCAGAGGAACTTTGGTGGTTATTCATTTTCTAGAGCCACATTTGCCCAAGACAAGGTAGGGTTCTATGAAATGCAGACACTTTATGATACTTGTCTAAAATACGACAATATCGATTTTTACAACGAGTGGTATTGTACTTCGATCCTTACTAGTGGTGATATCAATAATGACTTATTCAGAGGCGTTACTGCCATTGAAATGAAAACTGGGGAATTTGTTAAATTTAAAGCACCAGCTGGAATAATATGTACAGGCGGAGCAGGACGAATGTATAGTTTTTCCACTTATGCCTATTCCTCAACTCCAGATGGACTTGATATGGCCTATCGTGCAGGCGTTGCGTTGAAGGATATGGAATTTGTACAGTTTCATCCCACTGGAATAATGCCATCTGGAATATTGATCACAGAAGCAGCAAGAGGAGAAGGAGGCTATCTTATAAATAATAACGGAGAACGATTCATGAAAAAATATGCTCCTAATTCTCTTGAGCTTGCATCAAGAGACGTGGTTTCACGAGCTATGATGAGAGAAATGATGGAAGGAAGAGGATTCAAAAATGAGACTGGCGTAAATTGTCTAAAACTAGATCTTACACACCTTGGACCTGACCTAATTAAGGAACGCCTTGGTGGTATCAGAGAAATGGGGATAAAGTTTTCTGGTATTGACATTATCGACAACCCAATAGAAGTACGGCCTGTTTGTCACTACATGATGGGAGGAATTCATA
>JALZOS010000285.1 GCA_030913755.1 Thermoproteota archaeon
CCCTTATTCACGATTAATGCCTTTGAGCCGAAATTTGAAGATGTCTTAAACCAGGCCGCTACGGTAAACTTGGATAATTGCAACGAGCTGGCACTTGATACGTCCTGAAAGTTAGAACCTTTAGCACTAAAGCTGGGATCGTAATGGTAGCCAGATCCACCGCCGGTTCCGCTGCTATCAGCACCACTGACATCTATTTCGTTTATGCTGGCCCAGTCGTTCTGGGTGTTGCCTTTGAAAGTTATCTTTACGTATCTTCTCTTTATGTCTTCAACATCATATTTTTCTGCAGCGGCAGTTTTGCCGCCGCTCTTACTTGAGTAGATCGTGGTAAAGCTGGTACCATCGTTTGAAACGGCAATTTCGAATGTATTCACTCTTTCATTTCCCTTGAACCAGCTAATGTCTACAGTACAGATTGTCTTTTCACTTCCAAGGTCTAATCTGATCCATGAACCAAGACCTTGATTGGACCACCTAGTAGCAGCATCGTTATCAACAGCCTCTGATGCTGGATTTGTTGATTGAGCACCATTTGCTATGACTGCGGATATTGGAAGAATGGCACAAGATGTAGCACTATAAGCTTCGTGCCCTGTCATATATTTTATAGAGAACATAAATGTAAGCAATAGTAAAGACATTAAAATAAGAGAATGTTTTTTTCTACTAAGTGGAACATAGTTTCTAGTAGAAAGTAACGATATATGTCTAAAGTTCATTTCTAGATACGATAAGTACAGACTTAACTATTTAATAAAAGTTGAGTTAGATCTTGATTATTCTAATATATTAGATAAAATACCCTAATAGTATTGCGGATCATAAATTTGATTCTTTATCAGGAACACTAATCATAAAAAAGTAATATATTTATTTTTTTCTGACCACAGACGGTTATTCTTATGTTCATCACACAAATTGTGTAATTGTGATTGTGATTCAGGTGTCCTTTGTCTTGACATTTGGATACTTAATGTTCAAGAAAAATGCCGAAATTCGCCCAATCTATACTAGACTTTTATTTCTACCTATAAAAAATACTTTTATCAGAGCGGGACCTTTCCTTTTGCCTTTTGCTAATACTTTTCATAAGTTCTGCCATGGTGCCTACTGAAAAAACGTATTTTATTCCTTGCGATTTGAATTCTTCTGAAAGCATCGAGTTCATTCTTTCCACGTCATTTCTGACTTTTGTTTCAGAATGTTTGTTAGTTCTTGCAACTACATACTGAAACTGATCGCATTGATATCTGTGGATTTCATATACATCATTCACGAAATTTTTCAGCCCTTGTCATATGTCCGAATTAACCTATTTTTATATCAATATCAAAACTGCTAGAGAATTTGGTCATCAAAAGTTAGCAAGCCACCCGTTCTTCCTTTCTCATTATAGCATCAAAATAGCTATTTTATATGACGTTTAATTTGTTTCCTTCACCATGCCCTTTTTTATCACGGTACAAGTATAAGATAAGAAAGGGTAAGCAATTTTCATAATGACTGCGCCAATTCTAAGATAACGATTCAAGAGATATGATTTTGTGAATAGAGCATACAAAAACCCCCATCGTATAAAAACAAATAGTTAAGACTAAACACCTTTGATAATCCAACTTTGCATATAAAAAGATGGTATTGGGACAGTGATCAAAAATGAAGCGTTGGAAGGTCAACAGGCGAGACAAGGCATTACAGAATTTATTACTCACAAATATAAAATAGAATGAATTTTTTACTTGTTCTTTGTGGAATAATTATAAATAGATAATATGAAGACTAAGAAAGGCAATGGTGAAATAGGAAGAGAAATGAAAGATAATAGCATTAGTACCCCTATTGATGGTAGTTACAATCTGAGGGTAATTCAAACACGCAAAGAATATGTAGAATCACTAGTAAATGATTTTGGATCTGGTCAGATTTCTCATGAGAAGTTAGTTGGCGAACTTACCCAAGAATTCAAAAACTTGTACGCATTTATTGAAAGCCTGATTACTAACGTTACCCAACTAAAAAATCGTTATGAATTTCTACTGAATATAATAGTATCAATGCCAGAGGTTCAGAATAATCCCAACCTAGCACAAAAAATCAGAGATATGTTCCCAGAAGATTCACATCCGTAAGCATCCTTCCTCCAGCGTGTTTGAGAAAATACCTTCATTATCTTCCTTACTACCACGTTTTCTAATATCACTAGTGATTTGAGCGTGAATTTTCAAACAAAGGGTTATAGATTCTATTATTAGTACTTGTATGTATCATATAGTGTATTATGAAATACCGTAGCAGGACTGATTTGATAGCAGTTATTCTAAGTTCTGCTGCAAAAGAAGGCGGAGCGCCACTAACACGGATTATGTATA
>JALZOS010000293.1 GCA_030913755.1 Thermoproteota archaeon
GGTGTTCCAACCTCTCTTGATGAAAATGAAATAAGGGATTACATTCAAGCCGTAATTAAAGAGAAAGAAACAGTCGCCATAGTTTGTCTGGCCGTTTGTGAATCAAATTTGACACGATTTGTAGACCTAATTAAAGCCAAAGAGCTAAGGGAAATCTAATCGCCAGAGAAATTTTGCTGTTTATTATCGAGAAAAAAATCCAACTCAGTCAGACTTAATAATACCAGGTGCCTGGAAGGACGACAAAAACTAATTGCTACTTTTATCTAATAACTTGAGTCTGTTAATGTATTGCGAATACTATGTCATGTTTTTGAATTTGTAGAGGACGCTGCTAGGCCTTCCCAGTTCTGTGATTTGACCCAATCCTTGAATGTAAGCCAATTGACTTCTGGATACTGTTTATGTAGACTGGCAACTTCTACACCGGTTCCTATTCTCTCAAACCATTGAAACATGAGTGCCAAATCTTCACTCGCTTGACGGATTTGTTCCAACGGAACTTGTACATAACTAATCTTGCGCCTTAATTCATCTGATAAAACTTTAGCAGCTTGCTCTCCTGTAAGCTCATCAGATGCAATATCTATTCGCTTACCTAAAAATGAATTACGACGTTCTAGTACGAGGGCAAAGAATTCTGCTATATTTTCAAGAGCGCTCTGTTGCAGAATAAGTGAGGGAGATAAAGGTAATGCCAGTTGACCCTGTTGTAATCCCGCGCGTGAGTAGCTAAGCAAGTTATCCATGAAAAAAGTCGGACCAATGATAGTATAAGGGATCCCAGAATTTTTGATGTGTTGCTCAACTTTATATTTACTCTCAAAGTGAGGAATGCCCGTATTTTTATCAGCATTTACAACTGAACTATAGACGAGGTGTTCAATCTTCTTCTCTTTAGCTATGTCCACCATCATTTTTCCTCTACGGGTTTCACCTTCAGTTCCTACTTCAACCCATGTTCCCATTAGAAATACTGAGTCTACACCATTTGTTGCCTGTTCTAATGACTCAGGGTTATCAAGGTCTCCTTTTATAAGCTTGGCTCCTAGATTTCTGAGATTCTGTGCTTTAGGTGATTCTGGTTCAGTATTGCGGATAAGCGCATAGACTTCATGTTTTTTTAGAAGTAATAATCTGGCTAGTGCACCACCTTGCTGTCCTGTTGCACCTGTTACTAAAATCTTCCTTTTGTTGGCAACCATGATATAGGAGTAAGGAAGTATCTTATTTTAAGTACGTAGTAATTTACCACTTAGTAGGTAACCTAGATAATACTAGTCTCAAGTCTTGCCAATATATTTGAAAAGGTTATCTCGTTGTTCGAGCCACCTGCAACGAAATAAGCCATACAGTCACCTTGGCTTAATTTAGCTGCATAGAATATGAACATATTCAATAAATTGAGAAAAATTAATACTGTAGTAAGTAGCGGCAGGTTTACATAGTTAGTATGGAATTACTACCACAGATAAATAGGATACTTACGAAAGTAGGAAGAATGAGTCAAAAACAAGATTACGTTGAAGCAGGTAAAGTGAGTGAAATTAGTAATGGGCAGATGAGCCATGTAGAAATAAACGGAAAAGAAATAGCAATGGCCAATCTTGACGGAAAGTTTTTCGCATTTTCTGATAGATGTGCCCATATGAATGCAAGATTATCACGTGGGAATATCAACCAAAATATAGTAACCTGTCCTTTCCATGCCGCACAGTTTGATGTTACGTCTGGAAAGAAAATACGAGACCCTGTATTCGAAATCCCACCAGGATTGGAACCCTTACCTCCGAAGTGGCAAAAATATATGAAATCTGCAAGTCAAGAGGTGGCGAACGTTAAGACATATGATCGAGACGTACGAGGTTAAAGTAGAAGGAGATAGTATCAAAATAAGGGCATAGAGTCTTCTCTCCCTTTCCTACTGTGCACTTAATTTGAAAAGATCTAAAATTCCAATTTTAATGATAATTGGTGACAATGACGTGATGCCACCACAAGCTGGTCATGGAGTTCAACATCAATATCCTGATCTTGCGGTAAAGTATACCACTGTTGAAAATTCAAGGAGATCTTTGAAATGATTGCCTCTGATGAGAGTCTGGAAATAAACACGATATGTTTCTTAATGTGCAAGTCCTGTTATTGGTGCGCATCATATTCAACAAACAGCGGTAAGCATATTTCGATATGTCCTTTATGCGGTAGCAACAAATTACAATGC
>JALZOS010000303.1 GCA_030913755.1 Thermoproteota archaeon
GCTTTCAATCCTGCTACAGATAGAGGTATCGTAGTACTATGCAATACTGGTATAGCTGATGTCGATATTACAACCCTTGCATTGAATCAGAAAGACAAGCTCTCGTCTTTAATATGGAATTTGCTCAGTCAATAAATGATATTGTTAAAACAATCTTCTGCATTTCCTCTTTACAACAATATAGTCATGAAGACATAAAATCTATAGATGTTGATTTTTCATCGGTTTAGGCGTAAATTGAATACCAATTTTGATATCTTATTGAGGTACCCACTAGGTTAATTTTGAATGAATTCAAATTTACATTTATGGATTGATAGTGATATACTGTATGACCTCACCCCCCAACATAATACCGACATTAGCTAGGTGGAGTTGATGTCGTCGATAGAAATGTATTTACTATCTTACCGATCTCTTCCGGATATTGATCCATTATTGCATGACCAGCATCTTTTATTTGAATAAGCCAGGCTCCTGGAATCTTTTCTACAATCTTTAAAGAATTAACATGCGGCTGGTAATTATTATCATCGGTTCCAGTTATGACCAAAGTAGGTTTGGCTATTTTCGCAAGCTCATCACAAGCACCACTCCAGTTTGGATTGTCCTCCCAATGCTTTCCTACGTTATTCTGATTATTCATTGCGTCAGGGGAAAGCCCAGGCTTCGCTTGCTGTAAAGTTGGAATGTTCTCAAGGGATTCAGGATGCAGTCTTATCCATCCCGATCCTAATGAAGCAGATACAAGCGCTTTCATCTCCTCCTGAGAAATAGAAACATTATTTAGAGATTTGTTTACAATTTCGGATTGCAATTTTAGAAACTCAGGTGGTTTAGGTGTATGATCTTTTCCGCCACATGATGAACCAACAAGTACAAGACTGTTAACCTTATCTGGATACATGATTGCAAGCTGTTGGGCTATATATGATCCAAGAGAATATCCAAGAACATCTGCTTTTGGTATTTTCAGAGCATCAAGCAAACCAGCTGTATCGTTTGCTAGTTGCTGATAAGTGTATGGTTTGGAACCACTTGTTGTATTTCCAATTCCACGACTATCAAACACAATTACTGTGTGATTTGAAGAAAGACTCCTTGGAAAGGACGGGTCCCAGGCATCCATACCATCAGAACCGCCATTGAAAAGTAAAATAGGGTCACCTTTTCCTAACATCTTATATGCAATTTCAATATCCCCTACGTGAACTTTTTTTGCTGGGATATCTTGTATATTCAGTAAGTCTTCATTCTCCGCTATAGTTTGATTTGTTTGACCATAAACAAGTGGCGTATTAGTTACTATTATAGAAGTGGGGATAATCAACACAAACAAGAAGATAACGGATGATATTAGAGGGTGAAGTTGCGCTTCCTTTGATTTTTTTGTGTAATACATCTGCTAATTCATTATATCAACTTACTATTGGAGTTTTAAGTAGTCTTTAGAATTTCTAAGGCTATGATATAATACCAAATCTGAGCTCAAATCCTATATTGGATTACATATACTAGTGTATTACATCCCAGCGAATAACACATCCACATTCTATTCATTATAAAGTAATTCATTCAACCAATAGTCTATTCAGCAATATTTCATTAACTTTTTCTCTGTTTTCCAAATCGATATTGATTTGAAGACTAGATTTATTCCTAAACTTGTCGATTAGAGGATGATGCAGCTTTTGGTGCACAACAACGATTACTTTCTTGTCTACATTAAGTAGATTCTTTACGGAATTTATGAAGTCTATTGATTTGAGTTCCATAGGACCAATCTCATCGCAGATGATTACATCACAACTTTTAATCGCACCACTCAGTCTTTCAGCTGCAAAACGACAGCCTTCAAGGCTAACAAAATATTTTCCAACATTAGGACCATTTCCAGTAATAGATGCCAAAACATTTGTATCATTTGTGATAAGATCGATGAATTCGAATCCTACCCTCATGTTATTGATTCTTAGCTCTCTGGAAACTATACCTCCAACGTTTAGCCCTCTATCTTTTAACGTTCTTGCAACACGTATTACGGCTGTAGTCTTCCCGATACCAGGAGCTCCAGTTAGGACCATAATTGTCATTGCTCTTGATTGAAAAGCCGCTTAAGTTATTTAGAGTGATGCACTTTTCACTGGGAACGGGTCGTCAAATAGGGTCAAATCTGTCACTAATTCCACCTGAGTAGACTGCAAATCCTATACCTGCAAGAATCAAGAAAGATAACAAGTAATTTCAACTAAGGGATCGTTTTGCATATATTGCCATGTTTGTCAGCGCCAAAGCGTGTCGGGCGAATTCAACACAAGGCTGTTTACCATCCAAGGACCTTCGCAGACTTTGCTGCAGCATCATCCAATGCTTGTTTTGGATTTTTAGTCCTATTATAAACTTCATCTATAGCATGTCTTATGTCTTCGGCAATAGCTGGATATTCTGCAAAGCTGGGTCTGCCTTTCCCTATAGGAATCATTGAGACCATTTCATCATAATAAGGAATAGCTCTTCTAAGTTGTTCAGCATATGGCCCAGCTCCTTCGCCTATAGTTATCTGTGTTGGAAGGTATCCTGATTTAGCAATCCAAGGAGACAATATCTTTGGTTTCATCAT
>JALZOS010000319.1 GCA_030913755.1 Thermoproteota archaeon
CAACTGTCACGTTTGGAAGGACAATATTTTAAAAATAGAAGATCATCTTCTGCGGTCCACATATCAGAAGGCTTGTAAATGCTTTTTTCCTTCCTTCGTAACTGTGGAATATTAACAATGCATGAAGGCCTCGGTCTCTCTTTGGGAGGTAATTCTGGATAATGTAACCATCGAAAGAACCTAACTAGATGAACAAGATAAAGATTGTAAGTACCAATCCACTTGTGCAGAGAATCTATAGGTTCAGGCTTTCTGAATGAATTCAGGAATGAAATAATATCTTCTCTTGTAATTTGTCTAAATGGTTTATGATTTGTGAATTTATCCAAGCCAGTTAAGGCTTTGGATATCGACTCTTTGTATGAATTTGAAAGGTTAATCTCCGTTTGCATAGTTGCAACGTAGTCACTTATTATCTCAGACTCTATTACTTTCTGCATAAATCACGATACTTACTCTTACATATAAGCACATATTAAATATGAGATTATAACATCATAATATCATGTCTTATCCAAATGATATTCTTTCCAGAATGTTTGGTGGTTATGGCGGAGGGAAGGATGAAATATTGCTCTATCCTAAAGAAGAAAATCAAGTTCAAGATACGGCGGAAGTAGAAGATGTTTTACAAACTAATATTTTCAATGTGATGTTAAATAGAAGATCTCATAGAAGATTTGAAGATCGACCTATAGAAGATTCCAAACTAGAAATGATTTTTGCCGCCGCAGATACCGCCCCCACAGCAGGCGGCTTCCAGGGCTTCGAAATCTACCATGTAAAAAATCAAGATGTGAAATTAAAACTTGTTGACGCGGCAAATAATCAACCATATGTTGATGCGCCAGTAGTTCTGGTCTTTTGTATGAATCCTGAACGAGTGAAGATGAATTTCCCGCAAAATATTATCAAGAAGTTTTCTCAACAAGATTCAACCCTCGCAGCCGCCTATTCGCAGCTGGCAGCACATGCATTAGGATTGAGCTCCGTTTGGATAGGAATGATTGATGAAGCAAAAGTTATGGAAGTGTTAAAAACCAATCTTGTGCCTTCGTCTATTTTATGCATAGGATATCCAAAAAAGATGCTCCAACCAAAACAAAAGAGGAATTTAAAGGATCTTATTCATCAAATTTAAGTCTGAGCTGTCAATTTTGTATATGGAATTACTGAGAGGAGAACGAAACCTCTGAAAAAAATATAATAGTAGTAGTTCAAAAGTCCCTTTTACATGTTTTGTTTGCATAAGGAATTATCAGTTCTAGTGTTAGTAACGCAAAAATAAACTATTTCTTTCATGTGATAGAAACAGAAAATCTTGTACCCTTCCATGATGACAGAAATATCGTAAAAGTTGGTGGAAGAGTCAATGATCTGTTCTAA
Source organism: Thermoproteota archaeon (assembly GCA_030913755.1). Taxonomy (GTDB): domain Archaea; phylum Thermoproteota; class Nitrososphaeria; order Nitrososphaerales; family Nitrososphaeraceae; genus TA-21. Next base: position 1,387 of record JALZOS010000319.1, read on the forward strand.
GAGAGCTAGCCTCACGGTAGTATTAATTGCACTCAACATTTTTTTCAATTCTATAAAATTACGACCTGTCAGACTTTTAGGGCAGCGCTCAAAAACACGAAAGCTATGTTTTAGTAGTGCTAATTAAATAAGGCGATTTATTCATTGAAGGTAGTTATAAGCCTCTGGTCATATTTCTATGGTAGCTGTTTTATTTTATTTCAATGCCACAGTAGGGACAGTAAAGTAATTTATTTCCGATAGGAAGACCTTTGTCGTCATTCACAAAATAATAGCCTTCACCATCTTCCCCTTTTTCTGAATCCTCATCAATGAGATCATTCTGATAATATGCGATTATTCCTTGATCTTCAGAAGTCATTTTTGATAATGTGTCGCAGCAGTTTAATGCTTTATTCCATATGATAACCATTCCTTTATTCCTTGAATTTTACGTGAGAAATATAATGTTTTCCTTCTTTACTGGTTATTGATTTCATAAAAATATTTTTTAAATTTGCAAAAGATGTCTATGTCTCTTAGCAAGTCTTTATCTTATTCCATAGAAAGTTTTGAAGCATGCTCCCAATTATGGGTTATTTCCAATATTATGGGGGACTTTTTGGTCCTTGACTCATTAACTTAGTAAATCTGCTACGTCAGTCTGAACGCTGTTACAATCCGTTATGAATAACTCATAACATGTTTGAAATGCTTCTTACTTAACTTGAACATCGTATGTTGCTATGTGTAGAATCCCTTAGTCCACGACGGATTTATACTACTTTTAAGGCGAAGTAATCACTGTTTCACAATCAGCAGATGCAGTATCATTATCAGATATGTTAATGAATGCAGTATCATTACCTACTCCACACGAAAGTGTATCAGGAGCCAAATCTCTGATCGACATGGAACTATTGTCAAAACTACCTATTACCAAGTCATTGCCATCATCACCGTTAACTTGATCACTCCCCGCGCCACCTTGAACGGTGTCGTTGCCAGAATTACCATTAATAGTGTCATCAGCTATGTCACCTTGCACAAAGTCATTGCCACTGCCGGCTTCTATTGTATCATTACCACCGCTCCCAAATAACCTATCTCCTCCACCTTTACCAAAAATTTTGTCGTTGCCCATACTCCCATAAAGAACATTGTCGTGATCATTTCCCTCTATGTCAACTGCATTTACATACTTCAGTGGGACAATAAAGCTAACCAGAACTAGCGGCAAACACACAGCCAAACACAGTAATAACCGGACGCTACGTACTAAATTCAAGTCCATCGATGCTTTTTTAGTTATGGAACTAACTTAATTATGAATTATTGAGAAATACTAACTAGGATAATAATAGAATATATAGAAATATCACTAGCGATAACCTGAGTAAGCTGCCATGATAGGGATATTTGTTTACCAATCAAATTTGACACAATTTTGGATCCTTATTTTTTCCACCAAAAGTCAGACGATATAGTCATTGAAATATGAGTTGCTCAAGACCTCGAGTGGAATTTGGATTGATTGATTGAAATTGGGATTCATACTGGTGCGAATTTTATCACTATATTTCGAAAAGTTGGATGGATGATATTCTCACAAACTACCGACTCAATCTTAATGTTGCCATCCTAGGGATTTAAAATTGAGAAGAAAAACGCAATGATGGTAAAATGGCAACTTTATTTCCTGAAAAACTATATACGAAGATCAGTTTGACAAACTCTAATTTTGGTGAATTAATTAATTTGCGTTCCTATCCCAGAACTCTCTTTAAGCAGCTGAGCTTCCACGAAGATGACCTTCAAAATACCAAACATAGGCTCACCAGTATGCACTCTCACTTACGGGAGAATAATTTTGTTTGCCCAATGTGGCATATTTCATAATTCCTTCTAAATCTCTAAAAATACCTTCAGGAGCGAATAATGATGGGGCTCTGGTGGTCGGAAGTTCCCCGCAGCAGCTTTCTTCAAATTTCTTAATATTAAGCTCAACATATTCAATACAATTATTTATTAAAAATTCAATTGCCTGTTTAGACTCGTCTGTGTCATCAATTAACAAAACAGGTTTACGCTTCAATAGCACATCTATCAAAATGGCTTTATTTAAGTTAATATCACTAGTGATATTCTAAGATTTTGAAAATCATGATCCGTCCATTATCGGATCGACGCTGATTTGACAAAACGTTAAGATGTTCCCTTTAATCTAAATAAAGCATGAAGGCCGTTTGGAATAATACAGTCATAGCAGAAAGTGATTCAACTATAGTAGTTGAGGGAAACTACTACTTTCCTCCTGAATCAATCAAAAAGGAATTCTTTGGCGAAAGCAGTACGAACACCAGATGTAGTTGGAAAGGAACTGCAAGCTACTATTCCATTAAAATTGATGGGGAACTGAACAAAGACTGTGCATGGTACTATCCTGAACCATCTGATGCAGCAACAAAGATCAAAGGATATATTGCATTTTGGAAAGGTGTGGAAATGGTATGATATCAACTTGTTAAAGTTCCCGTATCAGACTTAATATCTGCTCAGCAGAGTTGTTATAATTTTTCTCTGTTTGTGCTGCTGGTTCAGTTAGCTGGGGCAATTAAGTAGTTCAGCTATCCAGTTGTTGATGCCGATACACTGATTATTCATGTCTGCAAACCCTTTGACTATTTGCCCTGCTGTTCTCCACAATATGGACAAAACCGCACTGCGGTCGGGGCTGGGTGGTTTGAATCTTCTGATCTAAATGTGCTATACTCATTAATAGTAACTAGATTAAATCTATAAGTATTTCCATCGATGTGCGATCCGAAGTGATCGCTTAGATGGGCGTTTCTATATCCATTACAATCTATATTAAAACTGGGTACATGTTCTTTTATTGCAAGGCCGCAATACAAGCAAAAATGCGCAATCCTGTAAATTTCTGGAAAATCAGTATTAACTTCGACCCTTTGAAGATATATTAAACTGCCGTCAACATATCCTTGATCTTTTAACTTCTCAATATGTTCGCACATCCAAAAATTAATATGCCGAACAAGGATTTCAAGTTATCACCATAATTCCAGCTACTTTTAATTCGTTAACTACGATAGGTGTGATGTTCATGGTACTGAAATATCTCAGCTTTCCCCATTCCATTATGGATCAGGTTTAAAACACTGATTAGTGCATTAATCACTGCATAGCACAGTCATAATTTTCTTCCCCCAGCTTAATGATTATGCTTCGACAGTCTCAAGCATCACTAAATTCACAAACTGATAGTTTAGGTTGGTCTGAAATACTGCAGCTTCCAGATCGCTTATCCTATACTTACTCAACTCTCTCCACCATTTTTCAACGATTTAGGAGTCCTAGAAATCTGGTTAAGACAAAACAGATATTATTTTGAACGAATCCATCAACTTTTGCACCCGGGGAAGATAAAAATCATAGTTAGATACTCTTGTGTGAAGCAAAATATCATAAGCAGTATTACCCTTAATAGTAAAGACATTCATAGAAGTAACATTTACATTGTTTAAAAGTAAATTTTCCAAGTAATTATAACGTAATTTGAGGGCAAGGAAGCCTGCCAATTTTGTTTTGTTCAATTCGACGATTTTAAACTCTGGTAGTGTTTGATATTTTCCAAACTTTTCTCTCATAAATTGTTGAAGATCGGTATAACCAGATGGTAAGGTCTCTACAGAAATTGTGATATCAAAAAACTGTGCTTGTGAGTTTGAGGAAGGACTAAAGGAAACACTATTATCTCGTATTGATGGCTCTCCCCATTCTAAAGGATATTGGAACTTTACGCCTAAAATTGGATTCTCATATGTTCTTATTACAGTTGATGAAGTTTCGTTGACTTGTACGGTCAAGCCCTGCGGGTAATCATTGGTTGCCTGGACAAAGAAACTATAGAAATTAACAAATACACAAGTACCCGCGATAACGATCATTGTTATCATTGCGATTACAATCGAATCAATTTGGATCTTTTGTTTCAATATGTATTAATCAAACCCGCTGTAAATATACCTTAGTCACGACATAAATGGAATACTGTTTAACACAATAATGTTGGGTACCTTCCGGATCACGTGTTTGTGCTTGCATTATTCAAGCCGTGTTTGCAGAAAATGTAGTATGTAGGCGGATGTGCGTATAGTTTTTGCTACGAACGTGATTGCGAGACCTCTAATTGTTTCATAACATTAGCAAATTATTAATTCTTAGAGTTAGTTAGGCTCTCGACAGTATCTCTAGAGCGCCAAACATTATTGTCGAATCCAAATCAGTCCTCCCAATGACTGTCCTCCCAATGACTGTCTCACCAATTCTAGTATGACTCATAGATCCAAAAGCTTTTAGTTGAATGTAGTTCCCGTTTATATTATTGGCTGCAATCTCCAATCTTCGATTTCCTTTTGAACTAAAGGATGACCAACTCGAAGCTGTTGAGGCATGGTTACTTAACAATTGTGTTGGTTCTGTCATTTTCAGTACAGGTACAGGAAAGACAGAGATTGCTTTTGAATGCGCTAGACGTATGGCGGATATTGTTCTAGCAAGAGATAGGTCATCAACTTTTTTGTCTACTGAAAGGAAGATAAACCTTAAACTCTTCACAATATTGTTTCTAGTGCCGAGGATAGTTCTTATCAGCCAAAATGTAGAACGGTTAATCAAATATGGATTGTCTGCTGAACATATAGGTATCTATTTCGGCGAACGCAAGGATATTAGGGAGATAACCATTAGCACTTATCAGAGTGTCGTTAATAATTTAGATTTGATAAGAAAGGCAGATCTGATAATCCTTGATGAAATTCACCTGATTAGCGAAACGGCAAGTGAATACTCCAAAATATTTGCCGTGATAGCTGAGGACCCTAACAAGGGGGTATTAGGATTAACCGCAACGATAGATGACGCCGATCCTAAAAATAGTACCATCATGAGGATTGCTCCGCCTGTGAAAAAATATATGATTCGTGATGCAGTGAATGATGGAAGACTTGCAAAACCACAAATCATACCTCTAATGGTAAAATTCACAACCCACGAACAAGCAATTTATGATGATACTAGCAGGCGTATCCGAGAATTATCACGCAAATTAGGACAATTTAATCCTGGCATCATATCTATGATGTTAGCGAACGGAGGGTACAGAGCTAAATTGGCAAAATCGTGGTTTGAAAATGTTAGAAAAAGAAAAGAATTGCTTAGCACTGCGATAAATAAACTATACGAGGTGATAAAAATAGTGAAGGAACATCCACATGAACCTATTATGATTTTTAGCGAGACGATCAGCTCCATAAAACAGTTAGAAGAAATGCTGACTGCAAATGGCATAAAGGCTAATGTTATTCATAATGAGATCTCAATTAGTAAAAGAAAAGAAATACTAAAGCGATGGGGAAAGGAATTCTATCCTCTTCTTTCAGTGCACACATTGGAAATAGGATATGATATTCCCCACGTACGAATCGCGATAATAATTGCTAACAGTTCCAATGTAAATCAGATAACCCAAAGAATAGGGAGGGTAATAAGAAAATCTATTGGAAAGAATGATGCATTAATATATATTGTATACGTGAAAGATACTAAGGACAATAACATTCTAAAAATTGTTAAGTCAACTATTAATATGGATGAATCAAAGACACAGTTGAAATTACCGAGTCATAGTGGGCAGCGCAGAATGTCAGAATTTTATGGTTAGCTGGATTAAGTTAGTCTTCCAAGCCAACTAGTTAAGACCAGTTAAGAAGTGCTGTGTGATTTGTTTGTTCTACTCATGATTATCATTCGACTTTTATCGATCTAATTTGTTCTAGGCAATATCATAGCTTTATTATTTTCATCATGTTTTAGGCATTAGGTACTCTTGTGGTGATTTGTAAGACATTTCTTGTTGTTCAGGAAGAATTATTTTTCCCTGCAAGATCAAGCAATTTGTGTT
>JALZOS010000323.1 GCA_030913755.1 Thermoproteota archaeon
TCTTTATTGTTGTCAAGAACCTCCAACACCTCTTTGAAATTTTTGATACTAATATCTCTTCTTTTCCTTAACCTTGATTTTGGGCTAATTAAAGGAACTGGTTCCTCATTAGAAATTCTAACCTAATTAAATAATTGGACCCTCATCTGCGAATTCTATTGTAATGGACCAAACCAAAGACATGGTCCGAATCATGTCTGATTCTTTAACGTATCTTAGCCTTTCGTCAGACCTATCGCAAAACCGGCAGCAAGTCCCCCTGTTAGAGGAATTCCCGAATTTCCTGCTATAGCTGATATTTGACCTGTGACTGTTAAAGAGCTGGCAATGGTTGTTACTGTTGACTGAGATACTGACTGCAGTTTATCCCAATTAATATTAATAATAGTTTGAGACTGCAGATAAATTAAAGCTCCAAAGAATACACCCACCACGACCGCCAATATCTTCATAACCCGCTTTATTGCAAATCCGATTAAGAAGCCTATCACTCCACCAGAGCCTATTGAAAAGAGCATCGGCGAAATATTGTCAATACTCAAACTATAATCGATAATACCATATTGTATGATGTTTATAGCTGTTCTGGTATCCCAGTCTAGAAGGAAAACCTAAAGTCACGCCTTCATCTTTGCGTCGACGCAAGCTCCAATCGGATATACGTATTGGAAGACTAATGAAAGTGAAGTAATAGATAGTCTATTCTCGGTGAGATGGGTTTCTAATTTCGATAAAACATTGTATTGTTATTTGCAGAACTCGGTGGTATTTGTTATATCACATCCCAATGTTCTACAATTTTTCCAGAATTATTTAGTCTATATATATCAATTATAGCAGATTCTGTATTATTAGACTGTGATGAATGATGTACCAGAACGTAATCTCCATCTGCATAAATTCTCTTTATCTCTAATGAGGAATCTGGATTCAGGCTAAAGAATTTTGTGAAAAAGTTAATGAATGCTTCTCTTCCTGTAGGAACAAAAGGATTATGTTGTATATAGTTTTCTACAATGTAATCAGCGGCAGCAGAGGCATTTTTCCCATCAAATACGTTCTTGTAAAACTCCCGAACTATGTTTTCGTTCTTATTTTCCTATTGCGACCTGTCTTGACTAACTTCGTTATCTGGTATAGTTAAACTAGTGTTGTCTTGCTTAATGCCAGTAATAGTAGTGTTATTGTTGTTGTCTTGTCCGTAGACGAGTATACTATTAAACATAGAAATGAGTAGTGCGAGAAAAAATAATGTTGTAAATAGCAAAGCGCGGTTTATCAATACAGTTCGAGGTTAGACATGGTATTTATCGATTTCTATTAAGATTCGAGTCTCCTGCGTCCTCTGAGATGGGTCCAAAAATCATGTCGTTCCCAAAAGAGGGAAGAGAGTTCTTCATGGCGTAGAAGGACAAGCTTTTGAATCAGATAGCTTGTTTGTCATAGATATTAGAACCAAGCAAAAAATAAAAGAAAGACAACTATCTACAATTAGTAAACAAGGCTTTACATTTAATCACCATAACGACTCGATATATACCAGCAAGCGATTTCAAAGGGTATATTAAAATATGATAAATTCGCAAAGCGACTTCTAGACAGAATTACTGTGGAACCAGGAAGTATTTGGAAGGCAATTATCGGTGACAGATTTTTCAGCGAAGCCATGGCAATCAATCCTGTCACGAATAAGATTTATGTTTCAAACAGTGGTAACATATTTTATACGATTTATACGAGATAGAGGCTTAGTACCCATGGCAGAACAGTATCAAGTCATCAGAACTAATTGCCTAATCCATCTAACTGGTAAATCTTATTTACTAATTAGGAAGATTTGGTATTAATCACTAAAAATTGATAGCTTTCCTGAAATTGAACTGTTTCGTTTCCTTCCCAAGGTAAACCAAATCACCTGAAGATGGGATATTCAATTAAAGAAACTTAGGAATGCCAGTGGCCTTATGATCCGAACGAAATATCGCATATAAAATCTTTAATTATTCGACCTTGAAGTTTATTCTTCTATGTTCCCCATCACAAAATGGTTTATTATAGGA
>JALZOS010000326.1 GCA_030913755.1 Thermoproteota archaeon
ATGGTCTACCTATGGACAAGGGAGTAAGTAATTATTGTAGATCCATCTATGTTTCATCGTTTTTGATTATTTACAGTTCTGTCTTCCTCAATCCGAATGTGACCAAGCGAACCAGCAAGTTGTTCAGCCATCCAAATGTTGCCATTCGAATCAGAAGTTATCCACTGCACGTATGGATGTGGGTCATGCAAGGCGAATTCCTTCCGACTTCCAGTCGACGGGTTCAGAACAAATATTTTATTAGAAGTGTGTTGGGCTATCCATATTTCCCCAAATTTGTCGATGGCCATCCCAAACGGTAGACCAGTAGTGTTCAAACTGTAATAACCGAACAAATTCGTTACGGTGTTAAATGAGGTGATTGATTTATCATTATGATTCGATACGAAAATGCGAGTCAAATCCGGGACCACCAAAATTGCAGTCGGACTAGGAAGTATGTTTCCATTTGAGGTATGGGGTCGATATTGGTTTATCATACGTATATTGCTTGAATTTATCTTGATTATACTTCCGCGTTCATCAGCTATCCAAATGGTGTCAGGCTTATCGAACGTAATTCCCAAAGGACGCGAATCAGGAAAAGGCAAATGAATAACAGGTTTGAATTCCTTAGTTTTCGTATCGAATCTTAATACTTCGCCATTATCAGGTGAAGTCATCCATATAGTATCATTCTTGTCCATCGTCATTCCGAAAATTGTAACATTAGTTTGAATTGAATAAACATGATTTACAGGATGTGATGAAGAATCATAGAATCCAACTCTTCAACAGAGGATCGAGGTACCAAATAGTATTGTTAGAGTCAAGAGCCAAAATAGTGACAATGCTAGTGTCGTTCAAATTATGCTCTTTGAATTTTGCATTTGTTATGTTGAACTCCCAAATTCTACCGCTGTCAATCACGGTATCTCCGACCCATATTAAATTGCGATCGTGATCAAATAGAGGATAGAGTGGCCAACTCTCATTATTTGGAATTAGAAATTGCTGCATATTGACCTTTAGATTTTGAAATCTCTCTTGGTTTTCTTGCCTAGTTTCGATTGACGAAGCTGAATATGCCTCAGTGGGAAGAACACGACTCAATATCGAGTTTTGAACAAAAAACATGAGAATCAAAGCAGTTACGATAAACAAATACACAAATACCTTATGTCTAGAATGTGTATTTTATTCTTCTCATTTTAGTAATCCTATCTCCATCCATTTCCTAGGTGAATACTAGCAGGATAACTAAATTACTATGGAAGATACTAAAATTAAAAAAGGTCAAAAAAATAAACTAGATCTCAAACTTTGATCCAACATATCTCAGTAAGGTTCATTATACGATGTAAATAATTCGAGGTAATATTCGTTTAAGAAAACTTCGAATAACATCAGTTTGTAATAGTATCTTCTTGTATAACTACAATGGTCACCTTCTAATTTTAATGCTTGATCAAACTTGGCATGAAGATCTTTGGTATGATGTTAAAGATTTCTGCAAGTTTATTCATTCTTTTTCACTTTTATCTGTTGATCCAATTTCAATTCCCTTCCCTAGTTTTGAAAGCACGACTGGAATCACAAATTGTCAACAAAGAACAGAAGGTCCAAGCACCATAAAAAAACGAGATTGATTTATCAAGATGAAACATTAACTATGAATGGATCAATCAAGGATTTGGTGATCACAATAAATAATGAACCATGTTAATCATTTAAAGCACAGCGACATAGCCCAATAATTATTTCGCATTTTAGAAGAGAACTTTAAGATCTCTCCGCTTATTGTCGTTTTTTCAAAATACACGGTTGTTTGATTGGACGCTAAAACTATTATAAAGTCCGAATGTTAATGAACTCAGCAAGGATATGGTTAACTTTCATACGTCGAAGGAAATCAAGGCTCCCTCTTCCAAGGTGTGGGAGATCATATCAGACCTTGATAGAGAGCCAGAATTTTGGCACGGCACCAAATCTATTAAGAACATTAACAAGTCTGACAATACTGTCGAGAGAGAAGTTATAATTGCCTTTAAAAACTCCTTATGCAAAGAAACTGTATCGTTGGAACCAATGAAGTCGATAACAACTAACATAATCGAAGGTCCCATCAAGGGGAAAAAGGTTATAGTTATTCATGCCGAAGGAGAGGACAAAACTGTAATCGATGTTGAGTGGGACATTAAGGTTTCCGGGTTCATGAGACTATTTTCCGGCATGGTAAAAAAACATATTTCGGAAGGCACAGAAGCAGCATTAGATAGAATATCAAGGGCTGTGTGATACTTGCTCACGAGATGTTCCTTGCATCCGAGAAGAAGTATTTCACTCAGCCAACAAGACATTTCATACCTGGATATCATGTGTCTCCATTGAAACATCTACTTAAAGATAACTTTAGTAATTTCATACTATTTTTATAGCGTTACTCACGACCTGATAGATAACACTCCAGTGGAATTTTAGCCAGAAATTCCAAACCTTATATTAAATCTCAATTACCATTACACTAATTCCAATATTTAAGCCTCTTTCTTCTCTCGTGTCCGATAAATATTTTTGTCGTCAAAAAGCCACCAATGTGTGCAATAAAGGCAATATTTAATGCTGTGAATGATCCTATTGAAGCGAAAATGATCTGAAAAATCAACCAAAAATACGCTCGGATGTTTCCAGCCACTGATGCCATTCCAAGAACTCCTGAAATTGCTCCAGATGCACCAACGAGTAGTGTATTTCCATTTCCTATAAAGTACGTGGCGATAAGTGCATGCAATAAAGC
>JALZOS010000361.1 GCA_030913755.1 Thermoproteota archaeon
GCGTTTGGAAGAAATTGTACTCTACCACTAGTTTTAAAAATCTTTATGCCCAGATCAAAGTCTTCAGTTATAGTATCTTTGTCGTACAGTCCTACTTTTGTAGCAATGGATTTTCGGAAAGCACCAAAGGCTCCAGGTATTATTACCAATACACCCATCATTAGTCTAATCCTCCGTCCCAATTCAAATGCAATCAAATATTCGTATGACTGACATTTTGTTAAAATGTTCGTTACTCCATTATCTCCACTAAGAATTCTTACATTGCCGGCAACTGCTACTACGTCGGATACTGTCATGGCTCTGGCCACATCTTTTAACGCACCCCTTTCAAGTAGAGTATCGCCATCCATTACCAGTAGGACTTCTCCAGTAGCGAAGACTATGCCAAAATTGATTGCTCCCGACTTTGATCCTTTGCCCTCTGTACGCTTTATTAGTTTGATCTGTCCACGTTTGTAATAAGGATACGCTTGCCCGAAGGTGTCATCTGTAGAATGATCATCTATTACTATGATCTCTTTATTAGGGTAAGTGTTCTCTAGCAGAGATTCTATTGTATTCTTTATCGAGGCACCTTCATTGTGGGCTGGTATCAATATCGTAATCTTGATTTGGGCGTTATCAACATTCCGAGGGAGCGGATGTACCCGTCTGAATATGTTGTGTATGGATAGAGCTATTGGTTTGCCAATATTCCTCAAAAGATCTACTAATACAAACGAGAGTAGCCCCAGGAGTTCCCAAACTGTGAGATTGGACAACCAGTGAAAATAATCTTGTATAAAAGATAGTATGTTTATGGTTTCAAAGATCTCAATCATAAAGAAATTAGTCTCTTAACATTTCCCCAAATTATAAATCTTTATTACAACATAGATTTCGATAAAAGTATCAGTGCAAAAAATTAACCTCTGAAGAATTCCTTGAATCTATTCGCCATTTCTCTTTCATGTTCAATCAAGATTGGAAGTATGTCAAATTTATCTATCAAATTGCGAGCAACTTCAGTTGGTTCCGCAAATAAGATGGCGTACTTGCTAACCTTACGATGGATGAACTTACTTACATTGTCCAGCTCTATTAGCTTGGCCACGGCGTTCTCTATTTCAGATCCTATGACAGATACCAAGATCAATTCTGATCCTCTTTCGGCGATCAGATCAAAGGGACCATATGACTGAGAGTCAGATACTATTGTTTCATCCAACTTTATTTCAAATCCTTTTTGCTGCAGAAATCCCTCGATGGGTGATAACGAGATTATATTCTGTTTTATTTCCTCCAATTTTTCGGCACTTATCTCATAATTGTAGATCTGTTTCCAACTGCCATCAGATAAGCTAAATCCGCTATTCCCACAATCGTTGCAATCGTAAGTGATCTCGGGGATTGTGAAAATATTGCGACATTCCTTACATTTTAATGCCGATACAATTCTGAAGTAGTCGACTCCAATAAGTTTTAATTCCTTTCGGCATTTTGGACAAACTAACCGGTTATCTTCCTGAAAATTGGTTTCTAAGTCCGAGTGTCCGCACTTGTTGTGTTCTAACACGTTACCCCTTGTAAAATTGCTCGAATTGCAGTTTTGACATAGGTAATTGGTCACAAGATTAATGGATTTGCAATTTGGACATGCTAATTTCAACTGGGTAGGTTCTTTGACAACATACCCTTCGTTGATTAGTGACTGTAGACTACGTTCATGCTCTTTCATAGAATTGATAATCTTCGAGTCATATTCAATTTTTGATTGAATCCTTTGAGTCACTCGGGTGGTTGCCATCATTTCCTTCAATATCTTCCTGACTGGTGGGGCCATGAGAAGTTTTTGATTCTCTGAAATCCTGGTTTTTTGATTCCATTCGCTAGTGACTTTGTGGAGAGATCGCGACACCCATTTTAGTCCGGAATCATTCTTAATAATATAATCAAGTGCTCCCGTCTTCCCCGCCAGCTGAACCAATTTTGGGTCCTCTGAGACTGACATGGCAACAATCGGCATTTTATGTGAATACTGCTTGAATAATTCAATTACATGTGCATCAGAAGGTTCAAAGTTGCATAAAATCGCATCATAATGCCCTCCCTTTAACTTGTCTGAGGCAGCGGTTACAGAAGAACATGTATCCAACTGAATCGAATTTCCGATATTTCTTGATATATTAAATTGAGCAAACTCATCGTCGTCAATAAGCAAGACACGTATTTTCTTTACAAAAAGATAGTCCTTTTCATCGCTCTTTGCTGTACTTAGAATTCCTTTCAATTTTTCAACGAGACTGGGTTCAAAGATAACGCAATCCTTGTCCAACCCGTCTCTAATTTGTTCCAAAGTACTCTGGATGTTCGTCAATGCCTGTCTACTTAGGATGATTCTACCAGAGATCATGGCTTCTACGA
>JALZOS010000382.1 GCA_030913755.1 Thermoproteota archaeon
TATATCTACAATGCAATAGAACGTTATCGAAGAATAGAATAGACAAGTAGTTAGATTCTCTTCTAGAGATGTATAATGGAAAATTACATAAGAATGTATTATGAGATATTTGAAAACGCTTTCAAATATGAGATAAATGTGAACAAATAGATGTCAGGATTGTCAGCCAATCTCTTATGCCTTAGCATAGAACCCAGATCTTCTTTCATATATTTGGCCATTCTGCATAGCTTTCTTTATGAACGTCTTTGCCTCCTCTTCAGAAAACTTACCAGTTTTGGCGAGTTCGTTAATGAAGTTCTTCTCTTCAACGTCATTCTTGTCTTGACCAGAAAGGCCATTGAACACTTCCATGAACAACTTGAGCTTTGAGATTTCGCTATGAGGTTTTCCATGTAATACACCAAGATCGACTTTTCCAGTATTTACATCTACTCCAGCTGTTTCTAGCATTCTTTGAACTAGATATATGGCCCGTTCGGCATCCTCAATTTTAACGTTATCTTGAAGTAACAATCTTGCCCTTGCCGTTGCCAGCCTTATCAGTCCTTCCAACTGACGAGGAGTAACAGTTATCATTCCTTCAGAGTCGACGTTCCTCATCTTCATATAGTAGTCTCTTAACGCGTTAATCACTTCGATGGTCAATTTCGGTTCAATCTGTTTGGCGTAAGCGAGATACTTTCTAAATAGGTCCATTTCAATTGCTGGTTGTGCAGCATGTTCCACATCTCTATGAATTTCAAGTATGTGACCAGCAATACGACTATCTTTTTCTCTTTCAGGTGTATCTCTAATTACGTATATTAGGTCAAACCTTGTTAGTAGGGGTATAGGCAGATTCACATTTTCAGTAATATTCTTAAACACATCATACTTTCCATACATTGGATTAGCAGCTGATAGTATCGAGGTTCTGGCATTTAGTGTAGCTACTATGCCACCCTTAGCAACAGAACACGTTTGTTGTTCCATTACTTCGTGCAATGATGATCTATCTTCTGGTTTTATCTTGTCAAATTCGTCGATGCATACCAATCCTTGATCCCCCAAAACTACTGCACCGGCTTCAAGCATCATTATACCAGATTTGTCACGTATTACGGCAGCGGTAAGACCTGCTGCTGTTGTTCCCCTTCCAGAGGTATAAAGACCCCTTGGGGCGATCTTTGCCGCGTATTTTAGCATCTCAGACTTTGCTGTACCTGGATCTCCTACAAGGAAGATATTAATATCTCCTCTACGACTTGAGCCGTCATCCAGTTTCTTAGTAACTGAACCAACTATCAGTAAAAGTATGGCTTCCTTTATGATTTCATGTCCATAAATGTGGGGGGCAAATGATGCAATTAATTTATCGTAGGCATCAGGTTTACCTGCGATGGCAAAGATCTGCTTCTCATCCTCACCACTAATGGCCATTCTTTCAAGGGTTCTTGTGTCTTTAGTTCCAGCAAGACCACCAAGGTATTCTATATTATTTCCTTCCATGCGTAACCTAAACAAATTCGTCTTTGCTTGTGGAGCAATCTGCTCATGCTCTATTCTTACGATACCGGTCAATAACACCCTATCGCCAGGGCGACAGCGATCAACAAGATCATCCATAACAGTAACCTCTACATAATGAGGGAGTTGTCCTGCTGGCAGATCCTCGGGTAATTCTTGAAGTCTAACAAGCTGAAAATCAGTAAATATACTATTTTCAGGATCCATTTCAAGCTCTTTTTCCGAACAGTTTATACACTTAGTAGGTTTTCTCAACGAGAGTCCTTTAAGCTGCGCCTCGTTAATTGCATCGCAATTAAGACAGCGATATCCAATCTTTTTTGCAAGTGGTTTGACTTCGGAAGATCTTACCACCATGCCAGAGACACCAATCAGCTTGTCTATTACTTCGGCATTAATGTCCCTGAGACCCTTCTGAACCGTATAATTTCCAATCCTAACCTTTATCTTCTCCTTAATTTCCTCTGCATAATCAAAATGAATTTCTCTCAAAATAGAACCTACTGCTTCGTTGAATGCTTCTAGTGTTTCATCGGGTCTGTAGGTTATTAGCTTTGCAATCTCGGGATTTGCAACATCTAAATCGATATAATCTGCAATAAGGGAGGTAGAATTTGAAGCCATCATGTGATTAATTCGATCAAAATATTTGTAATTACCATCTCTATCTTTGAACCCTCTAAGAAATGATTCAAGCTGATTAGATAGAGCGGCAGTAGTTTGTTGTTCAGCCATTTTTCCTTAGCACTTGTTGTTTAAATAAATTAGTAGAATCATGAACCAGAGTGTATAGGAGGCTTTCTTCCGCCGACAATTTTTCTTCCATCTCTGCGGAGAGTGGAGAAGCAGCTGCAAGTTTGACAATTTTTTCGAGTCTAGCTGCTACAAATGAATTAAGTGAGATCATAAGATTTTCTCTATCCCTTTCTTTCAGACCTCCAAGATAATCATTTACCCTCACGTAAAAATCAATGTCTATTTTAGACAAGTCATGTGGTCTTGCGATCCTTTCCCGATTAAGGGCACGTGAGACATAACTTGATATCTCGCTATCCTGTATTTCAACCAGCTTATGATGGGACAATATTTTTGCTATCCATCGTCGTATAGATGCGATGTCTCCCTCTTTAGCATCTATTTGTATGTTGTCAATTGATACTTTTACATCCCGTTTGTACATTATTCTCACTTCTTCCTTCAGGTAAGCAAGATCGTAGGTGGAATGAATATTCTCAAATATGCTCGAGGTAAGTCTATCGGTTACCATCATGAGGTATAAAGCTTTAATCTGTTATATCTTTTGGCAGGATAATTATTTTTAAGCTTCAAGTGTACATGAATACGCCAAGGAGGTCTTCTAAATATTCCGGATAACATGCCGTACATTTTCAAAACTCCCACACAAACTTTCTTGTTTCCGAGTAAGAAAATTTTGCATTGAGAACTGAATATATAATGCAACTAAGGATATCCTTTGTCTTATGACAACTGGGAGTCAGAATTTGACAAACCTGATGTGGGTAGAAAAGTATCGACCTAAGAAATTAGATGATATTATCAATCAAAAGGAGATAATCAATAGCTTGAAGAATTTGATGAAAAAACCTGAAGAGATGCCACATTTATTATTTGCCGGTCCAGCTGGAGTTGGCAAAACTACTACGGGTTTATGTTTAGCAAGAGAATTGCTTGGTGAAAATTGGAGAGAGGATACGCTAGAACTCAATGCTTCCGATGAGAGAGGTATAAAAATGGTGAGAGAAAGAGTAAAGGAATTTGCGGGGGTTATTAAACTGGATTTAGGTAATAAAGATGACAAGCTATTTAGACTGATAATATTGGACGAGGCCGATGAAATGACCTCCGAGGCACAGACAGCCTTACGAAGAATCATAGAAGATAGCTCAAAAACCACTCGATTCATTATAATTTGTAATTATCTCTCTCAAATCATAGATCCGATTCAGAGCCGGTGTGTGGTATTCCGTTTCAAGAGAATCACAGCGGAAGACGTAGAAGAGTATCTAAAGCTGTTATGCAAGAAAGAGGGAGTAAAATACGAAGAGAAGGCTATCGCTAATATTTTTGAATCAACACAAGGCGATATGCGTCATTCGATCAATGTTCTTCAGGGTGCCGCCGTGATGGGGTCTGTTACGACAAACAATGTGCAAACCTCTCTAGGACTTTCTGGGAAAGCGAAAGTTGCGGAGGTTATTAAACTAGCTATTGCAGGGAAATTTAACGAAGCGAGAATAAAATTACTCGAACTTACGATGGTATACGGGATGTCCGAATTTGATTTCTTAAAATACGCTAACCAGACAGGGTATGCTATGAAGTTGTCTCATCCTGAGGAGTTTGCTGCTCTAATGGCAGAGTATGATCACAGGCTAACAACTGGAGCTCATCCTGAAATTCAATTAGCAGCACTTCTTGCACAACTTGGGAAACTAGGTTCAAAATCAAATTAACTAATTCAGCTGACCATATTCCGGACCTAATCTTTATTCAATACTCATTAAATCTGTAAAAGAGGCAATTTCAGGACAGATTCTTCAACTAGCCCTAAACCCTTTCCATAACAGGCAGAAAATTTTTCAATGAATTTGATCAATAGTCTTCTTCAGATTCTTCGCCGCCTTCTTCCTCTTCGACCTCCTCAAAGTCCTCTTCAAATTCTTCTCTCTCATCTGCGCTCTTGTAAGGTAGATCTGTTTCACCTGGAGCACCACAGACAGGACATTTGAATTCAATTGTTTGACCTTCTAGATCCAACGGAAATTCCTTGGAGAAAACCTCGTCACATTTAGAACAAACTAGTGTCGTTTGTATATTATCAGAACTGAATTTATGTGACTGTAGTCTGAATATGGTACTAGCCATTCTTCTTACCTATAGGAATATTCCTTTTTTATAAGCCTTATCATGCATTTGTTATCTTAAAATAGACATGTAAGCCAAGTAAATTGTACCAAAAGATGGTAATTTCAAGCTAATAGCATAGCGCCAAAACCGGTTCTGTCCAGATAGGGTTCTGATTAACTTCAATGATGAACTGATCTTGGAAGTCTTAGCCCTTCATTACATATCACAAACAGCATATGTAGAGAATACCGGATTCTATGGAGCTATACTTGGACATCGAAGGGCTTTTCTCCGAACGACCTTAGGTGGCAAATGGAACTTTTGTCGTTATCGCAAATAGTATTAGATTTTTCATCATCTCGGCCAAATCATTTTGCTAAGATGGATCTTAGCAAATAAGAATAAAATGCAAAGTTCTACATAGATTCATTGCTTGTTTGCACTAGCCTCACAATTTAGATGGGTTCTAGTGGGGACGAAGAATAGATAGAGATTGCATGGGACATAAAGGTCTAGTCTATTTCTCACATTCTGAGATAATTTGAAGTTGTTAGCATAGACATCAAACCTATTTGCCATAGCGCAGTTGACAAGCGGATTTCAGATTTCAAAGTTCCTGAGAAACCTCTCACCCATAAGATAAACAGTAATTCAGGTTAGTCAATCGCGTCTACTCAGGGTGATTCTAGTCTGGAGTGGCTAAAATGTGTTCAAGAAAAATCAGAAATACAAAGTAGGTTAGATCCTCAGAGCGATGATTTTTACAGTTTAAGACTTGCAACGGTATTGATTTAATTATATTCCACGGATGTGTGATTTAGAGTTATAAATCAAGGCTAGTAGATGTTCTCGTGCTTCATTCTGGACAACTATCCCTCTATTGGCTACTGTCGTTATTATGCCATTATTCCTAACTCCACGCATTTTCATACAAAGATGCTCTCCCTCTGCCACAACCATAACCCCTTTAACATCCATTCTCATTATTTCGTCTGCTATTTCTTTAGTCAATCTCTCCTGGATCTGGAGTCTTCGAGAATATTTTTCTACCAAACGTACGAGCTTTGAAATACCAAAGACCTTACCAGAAGGGATGTACGCGATGTGGATCTTACCAAAGAACGGTAGCATGTGATGCTCGCACATGCTGTAAAATTGTATGTCTCTAGCTATAATAGAATCTGTTTCCTCGTTGAAGCTGATTTCCAATTCAGAATTCATATGATAGCCTGAGAAGATCTCCCCATACATCTCTGCTATACGTCGTGGGGTCCCAATCAACCCCTCCCTATCAGGATTTTCACCTAATTCTATTAATACCTGTCTGATTAATTTTTCAATTTTTTTCTTATTAATCGATGTTTTATCCATCTTCTTTCATATCTATCTATGATTTGCCTACCTAGCACCTATTTGTTTATGTAACTGAGGTATAATTCTTACCTCTGGATATAATGGAAACACGATATCGTAGAAATTCAATAATTTCGCTAACTTGGGCTCATCTATACCATAACTCGGTTGAATCACAAATCCTGATATATTCGAAGGTTTGATTCTGGCAAAAATATTAGTGACCAAGTCTTTGAAGATACCGATTTCGGTGGAATTAGTGATGACCACCTTTATATAAGTAGTTTTATTGTATTCCTTTGCTAATTCTAAGCATCTAAACTCGTTAAGTAACAAGTCCTGATAACTGCTCTCCTCCGTCACGCCTGAGTCTGGAGTCTTAAACTCGACCTTGCAAATATCGAAATATTCAAGTACTTTTGAAAATCGGAAAGAATCAAAACAGGATGATTCGATATACGTTTTTAATCCTTTTCGATTCTTTACGAAGTCAGCAATGTGGATAAGGGCTTCGTACTGAAGTAATGGTTCTCCTCCCGTAAAATTTACCTTGTATGTAAAAGGTTGTATCTGGCTTTCTATCAACTCTTTTGCCTCTTGTATAGAGTATTCCTTTCCACTATCGACCGGCAGGGCGTAGCCAGTATCACACCAGCGGCATTTTAAATGACAACCGGCGAGTCGGACAAACATGGTCTTTGTTCCAACGAAGGTGCCCTCTCCTTCTATACTAGTAAATATTTCACTAATTCTGACCCTATTTTCTGTTATTTGCATAAACTGTTTTATCCTCTATACCTGCTTTGCTGAATGCAGTTTTCCTATTTATACACGATTCGCACCTACCACAATGTACTATACCTTTTCCGGGAATTTTTAAGCCGTTGGAATAGCAACTCCAAGATTTAAAAACTAGATCGCCCAGTATCTCGTAACCCACTTTTAGCAGCTGGGATTTACCTATGCCATCCAATGAGGGAGACCAAATACAGATTTTTCCCTTTAGCCCTAACTTGATCCTGTCTGCTTCAGCGAGATTCAAAGATTTTGCAATAGACTCGATAAATTCTGGTCTGCAGTCTGGATAGCGCATATCCTCTGAATGTGCACCATAGGCAATCAACCTTGCATTACAGCTAATGGCCCATGCTGCTGCTATTGTTATAAAAATTGCGTTTCTTATAGGAACAACGATATTATAATTGAAATTTTGCGCAAGGCGTGCGCCTTCATTTGTTAGGGCGTTAGAATCTCCGTAGAGCTTCTTCATAAAATTCATGTTTATAGTTTGATGTTCTTCCACATTCAGCATTTTTGAAAATTTTTCTGCTATCGTAATTTCACGCATTGCTCTTTGTCCATAAGAGAATGCCAAAGTCTTAATATTATAGTTCTCGCACTCTTTCAGGTACGCTGCAACGCAGAGAGAATCTAGTCCTCCACTAATTATACAGATGGCAATTTCATTTCTAGTCTTTCGCAATTAAAGCATAAACACCTCCCACGCCGTACGATATCGCTATTAAGAACCTAGAGAAGAATAGTGCAAGTTCATAACTTCTCGAAAAAATAGTATTGTCGAATATTATTGAAATGGGAATGCTGCAAATAGCAATTAACCCGACCATGAGCTGTTCCTTGTTACTGTTCCTGCTATATGTCTTGATTATGAAATATGTTGACATATTCCCCAATCCTATTCCCAAGAGTATCAGATAAGGATAAAGTTGATGAAATATTGAGATGGCAGCGAATGGTCCAGCCCAAGATAGACCATTTATGATTTTAATATGCAGGGGCCAGCCTAGACTCTTTTTCATTCTTGTTCTCACTGATGCTAATATCTTCCTCCTTTTGTAGAGAGTTATTCCCAAGCTTGTACCAAAACTGGCTAGCCACAGCGGCGGATAGTAGTAATATGGCACATTATCCATTGATAAAAATAGAGTAAAGGCAGCAGCGAATATTATCGCGATTGCAATAGCTATGAAAAGGAATCCAAAGCTACGTTTGACTTGAACATCCGGATCCCCGAACACCAATGAGAAAAAAGTTAATTTCTTCAATTTAAAGTATATCACAGACCTTCTTTTTTATATAAGCGTCTTTTGCGATAAATAAATGTAAATTGTAATGCTAAAACACTAACAACTTTTGATTAATAGCATACATGTCTACAGGGATTAATAGAATCTTCAATGGAGTGCAAGAAATATTGACTGTTGGTGGTGACAGATCAGGACCAGCCGGTCATCATAAAATCAATTAATTCTTAATAATATCGCGGAGTTTAAAGGAACATGCGTACTTGTACTTCTTGTAGAATGGTTAAATTCCATTCTATAAATTTTATATTTTCACCCACCATATGTAACGAATGCTTTATGCTTATTCCAGAATCAAAGGGCAGGAATGAAAATTCAGTTTAGGTTGTCTGTTTTGATCCACATTTAGGACAAAACCTGGAGTCTATTTTCAAGATATGATTGCATTGGATACATGATTTGGAAATAGCTTCCGGTTGTGCGGGTGGTAAAGTATTATGAGTGTCCTGCGATCGCTTACCATACATTTCTGACACTGCGCCACTCGGTTTAAACGAATCATCGACGTCGGGCATAAATTCAGTTTTATCAGATTTATCATCATTCAATTCCTTAAGAAATACCATCAATCGTGGAACTTGGCCATTATTCCCTTGCAGGGGGACTTGATCACCCAACCAGAGTGCAAATTTCTTCAACGTCATCTCAGGGGTAGAAAACGTCAGAGAATGAGTTGACATATATTCTTCTGTAGCAGCTCTTCCATTAAAGATCTTCATCAAGTTAGTTAAATGTGGGCCGCAGTTTTAATTATTGCGTATTTCCACATTTATTGCAAAACTTTGATTGATTTGGGATTTGAGCTCCACATGCCGTGCAATTCTTTGTTCGAGTATTGCTACTATCTTGATTTGTCCAATCGCGTTTGATCGTGATATCTACAGGTTTGAATGTGGGTGCAGTTTGTTCAGTTTCGGGCATAATATACTGGTCGGCTGGTGAAGACTTACTCTCGCCCCCTATAAAGCCTCCAATACCAAAACCACCGCCAGTCCCAGATGGAGTGTAGGAGGAAGCAGTACCGCCAGTAGGACTTGGAATTGATGAGCCTTTTGTCATCGCTGATTTCAATTCCAAAATGACTCTTACTGCTAAGAAATTTAATGCAGATGATGCTATAAGGTAATCGCCTATCTTGCCAAAGAATTCCCTTTCATTAACCTTTCCTTTCTTGTAGAGTTGACTATCCTCGACCAATGACTCATAATGCTCTTGAGTTTCGTTGACCAATTGTTTTAGCTTCTCTGCCAATCCGCCCAAGGCGTCTACATTAAATGACATCAATAATGATTCTCTCTTACGGGTCTAATAAAAGTTTGAACGAAGCTTATCTACGGCAGATAAACCTATAGCAAGAGTCTATGTAATTACTTTCTTTGGAAACACTCATTGTTGAATCAAAAAACCTATTAATATCGATATGCTGGTTGTGACGTCAATCTTAGACTGGAGGGGTTGTCTAGCCTGGTTAGGATACCTGCCTTACACGCAGGTGGTCATGGGTTCAAATCCCATCCCCTCCATGCTATCTGAGTGACTTCCTGAGTGTAATCTGGGGAATGTACATTCAAAGAAAGCAAGGCACAGAACACGCGTTTTCCTTCTTTTGCAGAAGTCTATGACATACCAAAGACATTCACGATGGAATGGGTGGAACTGCATACAAAGGTAGTTTGGACTTTGAAGGGTCTCTTAGTGTGAAAAAGGAAATTTGGTACATCGGAGGCTATAAGTTCTCTAAAAAATATCAGGCTACAAAGGATAGTATCTTCGATAAACCAATAGATTATGCTGTCGGGTTGTACAATGAGCACCTCGTTGTAATGGCTACGCTGACTTGATTTCTTTTTATACGACGGCCGGCGCAGAGACAGGTTTTCTAAAATCCAAGTTGTGTATTCCATCCCCAAGAGAAGAATAGTGCAAGGACTATTATTTTAGAGAAACCTGAACTACCATGCTGCAAACACGGCATTTGAAGTCAGCCCTGCCCGCGGCTATTCTAAACCTTCCCATCGTAGACTTTAACATACATTAAAGCAAACATCAGTTACATTCAATGTTGTACAAGTGGAGTTAATGTCACACAAAGGTCAGGAAACCATAGCCTCTTCCTCTACCGGCACGTACTCGTGATGATTATTTTATGGTCCATTCCATACATGAGATAGAGGGTTATCTACATAACTTGATGCCCTATTCATAATCTGACCAAAATTCAATATTATGGGACTATAATTGGTATATATCTATAATCGTTACGGTGATGTAGTAAATAATTGTAGATATCACGTTAATTTTTGTCCATTTCGCTGCACAAGACCTTTAAGCGTCGATGATTAACACG
>JALZOS010000408.1 GCA_030913755.1 Thermoproteota archaeon
GCAAATACCTTGTTAACGAATTCTTTTGTCAGTTGTATGTATTCTTGCTGTAAGTTTGAAATTGATTGTGCATATTGTGGTTGGAATTTAGATACTTCTTCAGTAACCTTTAAGACGCCTTGCTTGTATGTATCGAAAATTTCGGAGCTATCTTGTGCAATAGTGCTTGTTTGAGTAGTTGATGTCATTTCTTTCGGTTTATTATCTGTCATATATTACCATTATATGGTAGTGTATGGCTACATATAAACTTTGACATTATATGGTATACATTACCATTGAATACCTTAGGTTGCCTTACACTGTAGGTTCTTGGGGCTTCCTCGATCCCATATGCAAGTTCAAATACTCTATGAGATCTGAACTGACAAGTAGGTATTATGAAAGAAGGTTAGTATAAGGCGATTTAATTCTTGACAAAATCATAACTGAGAAATTATACGCCGACTCGTCCTAGATCATGAAAAGCTGGGCTATTCTCTTACGGCAATAATTGAGGTTACAGCTGTAAAAGGCCGTTTTTCGATTACCGAAGTGGAAAAACACATATCAGTATTTCCAAACGTGTGTGCTGAATATTATATTACAGGATTGAGGGATATGGTGATAGTAGCAAAATTCAGAAATCGCAAAGAACTTTCCAATTTTGTAAAAAAGGATCTGGCATTACCATATATTGAAAGAACCAATAGTCACGTAGTATTAGTAACAGTAAAGGAGGACTTTAGGCTTTGTAGATAGCTAGAACTGTCTAATGAAGTCGTCTCTTAGAGAGAAACATTGCGTCCTACCTAGGCTACATATAGCACGTTAATTGATTTCATGAGGGCGAGAGAAAATTATTCCTTCCAGTTGACAAATAAACTTATGGTGGCGTCAGATAAACTTAACAAAAGTTAAGTATTTCTATGTATTACTATCTAAATGTTTAATTTCAACGTAAACAACTTTATACATAATAGTAATATATGGCAATTATGTTTGAAAACATAACTCCGGTATTGTATCTGTTTACAGGATTCCTAGTTACGTATCTTGGACTGGAAATAGCTTGGCACTTCACAGCTTGTAGAATCCATGACAAAGCGATAAAACCATGCATGTTCAAGCAACTAGAAACACTGATACTTGTGCGTCATCGATAGTAATGGGTTTAGATAACATGGAATTGTGATATTATGCATCGCTCGTTGGTTTTTAATGTCTTATTTTGGATTTAGAACAGGAGAACTTGAAGCACCAAGCATATTTATTCATAGATAACGTAATACAGAAATGACTCCTAACTTGCAAATGAGGATCTTTACCAGTAACAGTTTCCGAAAGTGAGAACATTTACAATTATGCCATGTAAGAACATTTGCAATTATTACAAGTTCCTAAACATGCAGAGCATCAATTTCGATATCTGGGAGGTCAGAAATTTTGTAGCACTTGTGCAGTTTACATGGAATTTGATGGCAGGAGATGTCCTTGCTGTGCATTACCTTTACGACATAAGCGAAGAAATCATCGTCAAGATCACCGACAAACAGGGGACCCTTCGAAATGACGTGTAAGGGAATATGCATCCGGCACAGAGCACTAAAACCAAATGGGCGAGGTCGTTATGTGGACGGACAGAAACGATGCCAGGTGTGTGAAGTATTCCTCAAATGGCAAAATTTGTGGTGTCCCTGTTGTGGTTATAGATTAAGGACAAGGCCCAGAAACGTAAAATTCAAGTCAAAGTTACTTGCAATAAGATCTATGTGAAAAATATGGGTAACGTCATAATCAGTTCTCTTTCATGGTAATTTATTGGTTTGTGAAATTATGACATCAAAAGATCAATTATTATATTTACCAAAGGAGAAAGGAAAATATGCGTATTCTACAGAAAACCGTATATTTGTCTGGAAAAATATAGTCTGGCCTCTGATACTAGAGGTCAACCGACCGTGGTTTACACTAAAGGAATATAGAATTAAAAGAGACGAAGTGTCCTGCTCTAAACTTATTCCGAAAGAAAAAATAGGAAAGGGTTTAATCTCACTAATTTTTAAGGGACTAGTTGTCAAAGAAAAAGAAAACTATTCAATCGATGATAATTTGCGCCCTTATTTTAAAAAAGGGATTATCCTGGAATATACCAATGCAGTGAGGGAAACATGTATGTAAAATGATGAAGAATGCTAATATTACTAATATTGCAACCAGTCACGTATCTAGGATGGCAAATTGGCGCATCTCAGAGATTTCTTAATGGGAAGAGGTTTTTCTGCATCACTCTCCGATGTTGATTATGACGCATTGATTCGACAAAAACAAGAGGGATTTGGCCAATTTGTCGCTGCTGCTAAAAAAACTAACAAGAAAGGCTAATGTATAATACGTGGGATTTACTCTGGTCTAGAAATTCGAATATCACTAGAGAAATTTACGGACCTATGAGCAGGGCGTTGGCCGAAATCCTATAGAGCCTTTCTTTAACTATGGC
>JALZOS010000417.1 GCA_030913755.1 Thermoproteota archaeon
CTCCATTCGCTAGCTTAGATTTAGCTATTTTTATTGGCATGCCGGACTTGACGCCGAATTCGCGAGCTTTGTAATTGGAAGTGCTGACTACTCCAGAATCAGGGTTTCTTCCAGAGTAGACACATACCACGACTGGATGATTTCGGAGTTCAGGATTTCTTATTTCTTCACATTGCGCATAGAAGTAGTCAAGATCGAGGTGAAAAATTAAGCGAGAGACATTGTTATTATCTATGGGATTTTTAAACATAGTGCTACCCCAATTTTTTGTATTTGTCTAACAATATCAAGGGCGTCTCGTGCATCAGACAAAAAACTGTCCCCGCTATCCGAATTAAAAATTTATGGTGACTTGCATCTACATCACTCATTTTATCTGAAATTTTTTATATTTGATGAATTCATTTACGTAGAATTCATTTTAGTAATTTGTTCGACATTACGTAAATACCTATGAACAGTGTATTTCTTAGAAGCTTGCTTGAAGAGTAAATTAACACGCACAAAGTATGACAATAATTGGATTATTAATTGTATCTTAGTGGCAAGCTTCATTTTGTTCATGCTCGCCGGGTTGAATTTAAGTAACGCGTTCGCTAAATCCACTGAAGGTAAGGGTGTTGATAGTGCGAAGGCCGATATTAGTATCCCACCAGTGAAATTATCCTATAATGGTCATACTTACGAGATGCTCCCATTTGTTAAAGTAGAAGGGGATCAAGTCAAGAAATTGAATTTTCCCCAGCTTCCAGACGACTTTCAACCGGTAGTGAAGATTCCGTCAGACGGTACGTTTAATTTTGATTTCAGTGAAAAACCAAGGGAAACCAATGCATTTCTGATTGACTACGATGCTGATACCACAGTTGTAAGTCCAGTTAACAACCTGGGAAAGAATACATACAGTGTCAGTGACGTGTCCGGTCCCAAAACTCTGGAACTACGAGCTATTTACTCTGATGGAAAATACCTCACGTATACGCTGCTCATTGACATAGGGAGGATTGACTCTACTACAGGGTTTTCTAATTCACCGCTGGAATCGGCTGAAAGCGTTTCTGCAGATGTAAATAGCAAAACAAATAGTAATAATGTTAATACCAATACAAATAATGTTAATACCAATACAAATAATGTTAATACTCATTACAGTAACGACAATGGATTACCCTCCACAATAGCGGACAGAATAGTCAAGGAATATGGTGGAATGATCAAGATGGATAAACCTATTAGTCGCCCTCAGCAGCGTGTACAAGCCAGTAACGGTTGCATAGATTCGGAGATTCCTATTAGAGCCGTAACAACAAACGATAAAACTGCCAGCACTAACTCTACAAATATGAACACTGTAACCAAACCAAACTCACCATGGATTCAGCTTGATCTTGGAAATAGTAATCAAATATGTGGTGTCAAAGTTCAGTTCCGGGGAAGTGCCGAAGATGTTAAATTCTTCACAGTCGAATTATCTAGTGATGGAATAACATATTCCATACCAAAATACTATTCAAATACTGGGAGTAGCACTTCTGCGGAAATTTATAATTTCCACGAAGAGCCTGCCAGTGCTCGGTACATCAAACTTACGGAATTAGGCAAAAATGGTAGCGACAGTGGGTGGGTGTCCGATGTGAAAATATTAGGGCCAAAAGACTGACGAAAACTGGAATGATCTGATATTTTCATATTCCTTTCTTGGATTTATCAGGAAGTGCTATAGTACGATGGGAGATGTTCATTAGAAATAAGGCTGTCTTTCGAGAATTCAAATGGATTTTATGTGATGCCTTGGATGATGAATTGTTGGAGTATCCTCTTTTAGCAGAGAAAGAAGGCATTAAGATTAGACCGGAGTTGATGGAGGTAGATAAGTTGTATCATTGTGTTTTCGAGAATGCGATTTTTATATTTTACAAGGATCAGGAGGAAATTATTCATTGTTATCAAGTAGACGATTCGGACGCCATGAAGGAAATAATGGCTGATCCTGCGAATATGGAGAATATTCTCATGAAATATTCGTACGAAAAATAGTAATTCAACTTGGATTAGTTACGTTCTTTTCGCATTCATTAGAAGCTTCCAATCGCTGGCATTTGCTTGTCAGATATTGGATTCCACCTCCTTGAAGTTGCTGTGATCACGTTAGAAGGAGAAGTGTGGCAGGTAAAACGCGTTTACCTGTCCACAATGAACATGTAATTCATTTGTTGGAGGTCAATTCTGACCACTGCTCGAAGATAATTTTTATAAATGATCTTATCCATAAAGGAAGAACGCATAGTTCCAAATTTAAACAGCATTTTATACTCTAGTTTCGTTGATTTCTGCTCACAATACAACATGATGTGCGCTAAACCGGTCCTGTGTGAGAAATATAAATCCACAAGTTTGGGCGACAAGTAGTGTGTTGGAAATATTTGGAATTGACTAGCTCAACGTGAATCCACCTAGTGCACTCATTTTTCTAATTTTCTGGTAATGATTTATCCACTTGTCACTTGATATATCCATGATTTAGATCTGTCATCCTTTAGACTTTAAACTACAGAGATCTCTAATTCATCATAGGCATCCTTTACTGAAAGTTCAAGAAATGTATTCTCATAAATTAATAACCAATCCCTAACACCAATAACAGGCAGCTTTCTTACAAGTATTTTATTAGTTTGTGTTAGTTTTGTTGATAAGTATGCGTAATGCAGATGATCCGCGTTTTCATTTTCTTTAATTTTGAAAAGACTTTGTTGGAGTTCTATTCCAGGTTGGCCACCCTGTATGTTGATAGTAACATTGTCGGCATATCTATTTCGAACTTTCGCTGTAACATAACTCTGTCCAATTTCAAATTGTTCAATATTTAACAATACTCTAGATCCGACCAATGGTGACTTAGGTATCTCGTCAAATAATGCTTCAGATATTCCATCAAAGAACAAATTCAAATATAATGATCAAGATATACATACATATATCTAATCTACAATTCCTTCAATTTCCTGTTACTTTGCCTAGACGCAATTTCAGGATACAGATCTCCATGTGTCATGGCAAAAAGACGAGTTTCAAAGAATATTATTATGTCATTTCAGTTAAAAGCGTACCAGATTTATCAATTTACAACCTCATTTCCTATTTCTCTTCCAAACATACGACGTTAAATCAGATAGACTAGAAAAAGCTCAGTATTTTCGTGACATATTCGTGACATTGGAACTATCATTGCAGTTTTACAAATTGGCTGTAGCTGTATTACACATGTTTGATTGCACGAATTTTTACGAGTACGTTTCTGAATTGGTGGTAAGAGCCAAGAATCATTAAGGATGGGTAGTGAGCACCTCGCAGACTGGATAAAGGAGATAGTGCGTGAGAGGGAAGTATGTCCCTTGAAAATAAGACTGATAATTAATTAATCCCACAATACTTTTTATTCAGTCGGTTCTTGCATATTATTGAAATGACCCAAAGAAAAGCAACATCCTTGGAACCAATACCACCGCCATCAGGGAAGGAAAACACGAAGAAGGCACTGAAAACGTATTTTTGTGTAGGATGTGGGAATGTCGCAACACAAACGGCCTTTTTCAAAGTCGAAGGTGCTACAGTCATAGAAAGGTACTGTGATAACTGTGTCAAAACCGTAATTTAAGATTGCTGTCTAATCCATTTTTTTATTTGTATGTTTAACTGTACACTTTAACTTATCTAAATAGGAAGAAAAAAGTAAATCTTATGTGTATCTCTAATTATGGTAAAGTAGGATCTGAACCTGAGAGTCAAGATCGACAAGATTTGAGTCTTGAGATCTATCCAGTTGGTTCCATCTATCCGTTTTCTGGCTTTGTCCATACTCAGAGTCATTAGAAGTTCCGCTGTACATACTTCACAACACCTGATTTGTGGCTTTAATCTTGCCTAATTCAGACGGGTACAGAAATGATGCTGGATCCCTTATTCCCTTAGGGAATAAGGGAAACGTTTAGAGACAATTTACCAAATAGCCTTAATATAATAAACTTGATAAGACATAATTATGGTGGGAGCTGTATTTAGACCTAAGGATACGGATAGGACCTACAGGAAGGTTCTAGAAAATGCGATAAAGGACCTTGACCCAGATACCAAAGATAACGTAGTTGAACTATTGAACTCTTGGCAAGGTTTGAGTTCGAAAGAAGAGTTGAGCGAGATCTTGGGCCGGGATAAGACTGAAGAGTTATTGAAAAATATCAAACTAGATGAAAAAATTGACTTGACCGACGATGAACGAAAAAGATTGAGGGATATTTTAAGGGATTCTCTAACCTTTGATTAGACAAAATCTGTAATTAGCTGGATGAGCACTTAAAGCAAATAATACCACTCCATTGATAGCCACAGAAGAATCTATAGGAGTGAAGGGAAGTGATATATGTGCAACGAATCTGATCCATAAGACGGTATTTTCGTTATCAGGGAGTGATGAGCCATTTGTAGTAACGAAAATATCACTATCACAACCGAGCTAATCTTGATCTTCATGTATCACTTCCGTCTTATTCGGAAAACTTGATAAAGGTAATATAGCTATTCGCCAGATATAAAATACAGATCGTGTTAGACGGAAGAAGAAAAGATGACATACAACTTGGTACAGTTGTCAAGATAGTTGAAAAATATAATCAAAAGACGGGACAATTGACTGAAGGTCTCGTTAAACAGATCCTTACATCGGCCAATCATCCGCATGGGATTAAGGTGTTATTAAAGTGGAGCCGTTGGCAGGGTTAAAGCGGTTGTTCGAACCAAAAGCTCACCAAAGTAAGGAAAATATTGTTGTTAATTCGGACGTTAACCTAGTGTAGCCTGTCCAATCAATTTAGTCCGATATAGTGCAGCAGCAAGATACTTAGTAACTACGTTTAGATTAGTTTACGAAATGCTTTCGTCATTTCTTTCTGTAGCCGCAATCGATTTTTATTGGTAGTATTAGTTAAATCCACTTTCCATGGATAAACTTTCGATGAGGTCAATAGCCGTGTCTGCCACTGTATCGGATCTTGGCGTCAGTATTACAAAGTAATTCTTGTCTGTTCTCTCGACTGAAGAGACATTCTTCCATTTCTTAGTCGAAATATCAAATTCTATTATCCCGGGTTCCATCTTCCCTTTGGCATAAATCATCATCAATACGTCACCCGAAAGAGGAGTAAGGGGTACTATGAAAAAGATATAGCCTCTGTAGGAACTTACCGGAAGAACTTGCTTCATATACGGTGCAATCGACATAAGATACAAAAAAACTTCCTCTACAGTTGAAAATTCTTCAAATTCAAATTTCATCTGCTAATTGCTAATCCACAAGTGATATAAGTATAAGGTTTGAGTTCTAATACTCTAACCTTAGGATTCAAATTTCACATCATAAGTTCGGTATTTCCTTCTCTTTGTTTCCTTCATTTTCTGTTAGAACTGGTAAAGCCTTAGTGACAAATGGAAAGCATCAAAGATCTCATCATGTGAAGTTGCTCAATTATCTAATACACCATCTTCTTTTTCCGCTGCAGAACTAGGAGCTTTAGCGATCTCTTTTGGAGTAATGGGTTTCATCTATCCGTTAGTTACTACAAATGTGTGCACGGCATGCATTCATTACATTCTAAATGGTCAAGAGCTTTTCATTTGGGAGCTGGTATCCGGACTTTGGCCTTATCAATCATGGTAGTTACTGTCCCATCGGTTGCATACTTTTCTAATCTTGGACCAAGAAGATTGGGATATAATGCACCATAAATTAATCATCTGACAGGCACGAATATACTACAACATATCATGGTATTTTGTTTGAGAAATTATCTATAGCACTTGGATAGACAAACATTGAAACGTGACTAATGGTTGCTATCGAACTAACAAAATAGAAATTACATGGCAATAACAGTACGATGTATGTCACTACATCACCTGTTTATGGTAGAAAATAGACTGTTTTTGACAATCATAATATACAGTACAAAACACTGTGACCTTTATAATGCATTTAAGACATTGTGACGACAGGCCAGTGATAAGAATTTCTAACTCTCTAAATCCAAGGCGTATAAGAAAATTTACTGCTTCTAAAAGGTTATCGTCTAGACGTATTTCTTAGTAATGAAATACTGTAAGAACAGAAACTTATGTCAGAACAATGCCATAGCACAAGCCAATCCCAAGCTATCCAACAGGTTGCTATGACAGGAAGAATTAATACGATTTCCCTTCTTATCAGTTGCTCTCGGTCATTTCTTCCAATAAATACTCGGTTATAATGCTGAGGATACAGTTTTCACAAGCTTCCAAGGTTCATATCACAAGCACAACAACGAAGTAATATAGCAGAACGTAGCTTAGATTCGTTCTTTCGTCATTCATTGAATTGAGCATAACATAATCTTAACAAACATTATATTCGGGCATAAACACTTTTGTTTTGTCATGTCTACTATCAAAGCAGCTTCGAAAAAGGCTAGCAATGAAATATTTATCGGGAAGAAACCTTTAATGACGTACGTCACAGCAACTCTAGTTCAGCTTGCAAACGAGCCGACTGTTGTAGTAAAGGCCCGTGGAAAGAGCATAACGCGTGCCGTTGACGTTGCACAGATTATAGTTAAGCGGATGAATACATTAGGATATAAAATAGGACCAGTGAAGGTAGGATCAGATCTAATTCAGTCTGAAGACGGAAGGGAACGAGCAGTTTCGACTATCGAGGTGTCGATATCCCGAGCTAAATAAAGTGCAATGAATTTCTTGATGTAATTACGCGCTCATGGAAATGAGCATAAAGTATATCACTTAGTGGAAAATAGGCATAGGAAGGATGAGCTGAATGCTTTTGTAATATATCCATATAATCAATGATATTGCTTTACGTTCACGGTGACAAACTAGCCAAATTGGCAATGACTGAATTGTTTGAAACGAATGACATTATCGAGATTATAAAATTTAAGGAAGTTTACAAAACACTTGAAGGGGTCCATGATAGTTGTGTGGCTGTTGCTGATGTGATTGAAGAT
>JALZOS010000419.1 GCA_030913755.1 Thermoproteota archaeon
TGAATTTAATGAAACGTTATGGCCTAGGTAATCTATTACTAAATAGATAAAATGAGGTACACCATAATGGAGACGCATATTTCAAGTGTCGTTTATGTTCGACAAGATGGTTAGCGTATAGCGAAAATAACATTCCATGCAGTAGTTCAATCCAGGATGATGGAAGACACAATTTTGATTTTAGCAAACCAATTAAGATTGAGCCACAGGAAAAACAAACCAGTACACCAGAAGTACAAGAGGGCAAGATAACTTTTCAGTGATTTGCTGTCTTTGTAATCAAGAAAGTCAGGAAAGGAATCTTTCGAATCCCCTACCAGGATTGATTCGTATCAATATCACATATCCATAAATTGAATCAAGGCTTAAGCTACAGAAGCAATCAGTACGCCGTTAGTCAGTCCTCATTCTTAATCTCCACTAATTTTTCCATCTGCCCGTTCAACTCCAAATATTGGAAGCCTTTAGGTTTGGGAAGAGGATTGTCCTATCTCTTCCTCTCCCCAAAGGGATCTTCTAACTATAAGCCTTGCTGTAACTAGCTTGATATGGACTGTACTAGACTTTGTGAAGAAATCGGCATGTTATATGCTACCTACAAGGATGGTGTCAAGTTTTGCTCTCACTGTCGAATCTATCTATTTTCTGAGAAGGTGTTTTGTCCTTGTTGTAATACTAGATCGCGGTATAAATCACAGAGGAATCATAAGAGTTCCTTATTTTTTTTCCTAACTGTTAAGCGCTGTATTTTTTACTCTCATTCTGATCAAAATACCATTTTATAATGGGCCTAGCTAATTCTAACATTAGCGCAAATAGCACATTTAAAGCCAAACCGTTTGCTTGTGACCGTTCATTAAAACAATCAATTCCTGTTTGAATATCTCGAGTATCCGTTGCCTCTTTGATCCCGGCATTTACGGCCTGTTCAAATAGCGGACTACTCAGCGCATCAATGACGAATGAACCTGGCAAACTATGATCAATCGGTTTGTCTACCATTAGTTAACTCAAGTTGAACTCATAAATAAGGTGATATTATACCATTGTGTAAATTATGATACTCAATATCGTGTGGCAGTCAAGATTGCTTTTTGAGTAGAACATTCCTAAATACAGAAATCAACTTTTCCTTTATTTTTTGTGCGGTATTTCTTCTGTTATTTTACAGTCATCACATAGGCCTTAAAATTATTGCACATACAGGATGTTAATTGGTGTAGATATGTTGGGAAAAAATAATTAACAATAAAGTATATCTATCTGAAATGATCGTGATGTTGTAATTTAATATAAAATTTATATGAAATGGTATAGTATAGATCAAATTACGTAAGCAATCAACTGTTGTTGACAAAATAATTTATAAGATCAAGAAGTAATTATAATATTTTACAATAGATTGCTATTTACAGATGGATTTGTTAAGAGTTTCAGTACTTCCAAGAAGGTGACTTCTCTTATCATACAATGGAGCAGTGATCCTAGATACTGAAGTACGTTTAAAGGATGGGCCATATTACCATCGCATACAGTTTACTATTTGTGATTCGTGCTTTTGGTGTGCCTCTTCCATACTTGGCGAAAACCTAATTCTCACATGCCCTCTATGTCTTGATAATAAGATACGCGTCATACCGATTTCATTCGATGAATTTCAGAAATTGAATTATAATCCACCGTCTGGGGCCAATCCAGAAATGGAAACAATAACAGAAAATGATGATATAAAAGATTTTGAAGTGATGATTCTATAATGTAGTACAAAGAATGAGTGCCTTGAAAATCATTGATGCAAGTGAACCCGAATTTGGAGGTCCCATGACGGAAGGCGAAGTTAGGAATTTCTTGATTAATAGTAAGAAAAATGTTCATATTTCAACTTTAGATGAAAGAGGAGAGCCTAACATACATCCTACTTGGTATTATTTTGACAATGAAGGTGGCAAAATTTACATAGAAAGCGGGAAAGCCTCCAGGAAAACTCAAAACCTTGTAAGAAATAATATCATTTACTATTGTATAGACGATGACAATATTCCATACAAGGGAGTTCGCGGTAAGGGAACCGTAAGAATTTCTGAGGATATGAATTACAATCTACCTATTGCTGAAAAAAGAGTAGTCAAATACCTAGGAAGTGTGGGACATCCTGTGGCACAGCTACTTCTGGATAGTCTTAGGAATGGAGATGCCATCTTAATAGAAATCACACCTAGGTTTTTTGCGACTTGGGACGATAGCAAGGCGAAGTAAAGGTGGCAGGAATTATCGTTACCGGTTCAGAAGATGGCATTCAGCATACCATTGGCAATCTATTTAATTTCTTAGTGGAGCTCCCTAAGACTGGGATGCCTATAATTGATAATAAAGAGACTGGTGAGATGATGAATCCGATACTGGAACAATAAAAGTAAAAGCCCAGAAAGAATCTTCTGACAAGAAAATAATAATAAACCAGAATCCTTCAAAGCAAGATAAGCAACAAACAGAAGAACAGCCACAGGATCAACAAGAACAGATGAGCAGTAACAACGACAATCGACAGCAACCACAAGAACAGCCGATAGGCGATAACAGAACAGTACCAACAGCAACTAGCTAAACATCCCCATTGAATAATACTTGGCCTCAAGCATCTCGCAAGTTTATTTATGATGATAATTATCTCACCTATCACATGGCAGATTCATTGTGTAAACATCGAAGGAGCCTATTCTTAACCTCATTTCACTTCGTACTATTCTTCTCCGTAGTTATATCTGCACTAGTGATTCAGAAATCAGATGCCGAAGTTGCCAAAAAGGATGTCTCCGTCATGTACGCGGGTTCTTTAGTGAAGATTATGGAGGATGATGTAGGACCGTCATTTCACAATCAAACGGGATATAATTTTATAGGGGAAGGCAAAGGTTCGGTCCAACTTTCAAATTTGATAATTGATGGATTTAGAAGACCGGACATCTTCATCAGTGCTGATACGCTGCCAATAGAGAAAATAATTAATCACAATCCTCCTCTTGCACAATGGCTTGTCAAGTTTGCATCTGCGGAACTCGTGATTGCTTACAA
>JALZOS010000427.1 GCA_030913755.1 Thermoproteota archaeon
GAATATTGGTTCTGGGAAGTGGTCTAATATAAAATCTATACCGCTCGTTTCAAAAAATTAATGGCAACAGGGAGTAAAATTTGTTTCAGTTTTTAATATTCACATAACTGAGTTATAGAGAGGCCCTTTCATTCTACATCTCTCGACGTAACAAATATTTTCTTAAGTTGGTGTCAAGCTCTATTCTATTCAAAAGTCTTGGGTGCAATGGTTTAATTCGCATATCATTTTAATAGGAATTCAATTTTCTATATTCTACTGTTTTGTTCCGATTATCTTGTATAACTGTGCATTTTCTACGTATTCCTCTGTGCCGTCAGAAGTTTGGCCGATATGATGTACTATTTTTGGACAAAACAGAAATCCTAAATACCTTAGAATGCGACTCTTAAGGCAAATCGACAGTATGAATTTCATCTTCACAAGCTAGGCACATGAACCTATTGCAACTATCACACCATTGTATTTCTATTGTGCTATTACATGAATCGCATCTTGGTCCTTTCCCTCTTGAGACTGTTCGCAGTATTGATGCTGTCAAACCAGTTTTCCTTGTGGGCAGAACGAACATAGCTAGGTCTGTTACTGTTACTATACCCATTATGGCTTCTTTTGCATCGACTATTGGAAGTTTGCGAATCTTGTTCTTCAACATGATTTCCACTGCTGTTTCCACAGTGGTAGAAGACCCTGCCGTTATGAGTGGATGCGAAGCCAAATTTTCAAGTAACGTATTACGAGAATACCTTCTTACAAGATCTCTTTCAGTCACTATTCCATATGCTTTGCAGTCTTTCGTTACAATAACACTTCCTACTCTCTTTTCAGTCATCAAATCTGCTGCATGAGCAGCTGTTTTTGAAATATCCAGCGAAACGACATCCTTAGACATTATTTTTTCTATTTTGATATTACTTTCTTCTGCAGATGACAAGGCGTCGACCCTAATAGTTTGTGAGAACTGGAATAAATCAATTTAATTGAAGGAACAAAACTCATCTATCATTCATAAGTCATTCATACCATTCATACGTTTAGTCTTGTCTGTAAGTATAAACTCATGTGCCCAGAGGATTCGCATCCATAGATTTTTCCGTTGACAAGCAACGACACTGGAGACTACCTAGATTCATTCCTCTTTTTTCCTTGGAGTATCCCAATAGGGGACCAAGGCATTTAAGACAGAAATAAGCCTCGGGCGGCGAGAAAAAACCAATCAAGGTGTGGAGTGGCCTTAAGAATGGGAGAGAATCCTATCATTTTTTCAAGGTTCAAAGTGAGTTGAGTGACGGACATGCGATATGGAGATAAAATGAGTGTGCATTCAATATCATAGATAAATCATATGACTTAGGCAAATGAGTCCGTTAGAAATACCTCTATTTCCCTTTTTTTAACAACTATCATGATGCTAGTAAAATTACTGACGTTCCGTTTGATAGAGTATCGAAAGCAGGAGAAAATTTCTTTCCAATCTCATACAGTTCATTTACTTGTTCCTTGGATGCTGTATCGCTTTCGATCTTTATGGTGACTCTGAATTGCTGTGCACCTGGTCTAATATTACTGGACAATCCGAAAAAACCACGTAAATCAATATCACCTTCTACCCCTACGTTGATACTATCCAGTTTTATTCCCCTTGATGTAGCATGTGCCACAATAGTCTGTGTTAAGCATGCTGCTAAACTACCCATACAATTTTCACAGACCGTCGGACCCTGCCCTTCTCCTGAAAGTTGTTCTGGAAAGTCATACGCTATCTTATACTCTTTATTTCTAAGCATAGGGTTATCGCCAATGCGAAAATCTTTGATGCTAGATGTGACGCTAAAGCCACCATTCCATTCAGATTTCACAAAGAATCTTGCTTTTGCCAATTCTGGTTGATTCTTCATCGAATTGAAAACTGAATTTAGAACTTCTGTATTTGCTCCATTAAAATCATGGTTATTACTGGACACAAACACTACAGTAGTTCAGCGAATAATAAATTTTTATCATCTTCTTCCAATTTCCTCTAGTAGTTTATCGGGAATTGCCCTGCAAGAACAGTTTTTCTCATGTTTCAAATGCCATTCTATTCTTTGGCATTCTATGCTTATCGTGCCACTTCTTGATTAGTTCCAATTTCAACTTCAGGTTCCTAGCTATCCCTCATTCAGCTTAATTTGCTTGGGTGGTGTATTACCTGTGAGCTTAAGACATAGTATTGATACATAATATACTCATATTTTTAAGTATCAATATTTCATAATTGTCATGAATGTTACTAATACTACTGAGTAGTTAATGGAACTTCTGTCGTTCTTGTGCTGTACAACCGTAATGATGAAGAGCAAACTTAAAGTTGTATCTGACAGGCAGAAGAAACAGCGTCACAATCACATTTTCGCATTCAATTAAAATATATTGATCTCTAACAGGTTCATGAAATGTGACGAAGAGTGTAAAGGACATAATGACAACCAAGTTAGAAACTATCGGAGTGTCTGAAACTGGCAAGGACGCCGCAAAGAAGATGGTAGACAAGAACGTTAGTTCACTGGTAGTTATTGATCATGATAAACAAACGGTGGGCATTATCACTGAACGGGATATTGCAAGGGGCATTTGCATTCATGACAGCATTAGCAAAGAGTTCAAGATACATCATCTTATGTCTTCCCTACTAGTAACAATTGATCCCAACTTATCTGCAGAGGCTGCTGCGAACATGATGTTGCAAAATAAAGTCAGACATCTCGTAGTCAAAGATGGAGATAGGCCGGTAGGCATAATAACTGCAAGTAGTTTTATCTACTACTTGGATGAGCAGTCAGACCGGGATGATCCAAACGCTAGAGTACTTAGAACTTTAAAAGACGAAGTCTGAATTAGAACCGCTTTACGCTTCATGATATCGGGTCTGGTCGAGAAAACGAACAGGCAAAATAAATAAACTTGTTAGGTTACTCAGCTTCACATAACCTGCTTTAGTTGCAGGACTTATCATGAATGCTTCAGATTGATGCTGGAACTGAACTACCACAAGTTAGAGCATCATATATGAAATCCTCAAATCCCGTCCCAATCACGATGAGACTTTTGACGTTCAGCTATTCCTTTTTCCGTTAACTGGACAATATATCCATCTATCTTAATAAAACCTTCTAATTCGGCATATTTTTTCAGCGTATTCAATATATGTGCGCCTCCTGACGACCCATTAACACCCTGTACACCTGTACGTAAAAGATATTTACTAAAGATATCCATATTACAAAATTCATTAATGTTAAAATCTGTTGTAAGATTATTTTCGCTTGCATAGAAATACTTGTCACATAGTTCTTCCATGAAACTCCAAATTATCATCTTTTCATCACGGTTTGAGATGGTGACCATATGATACTCGTGATCCCTGAGAGGTTAATTATATTTATTACGTTTGTATTTCTTGTCTCTCCAATAAACTCGCGATCATCCTCAGCTTCATACAGGGAAAGCTTGATCCTAAAAGATAACCTTGACGCAAAGCGATGTTTTGAAGAGTTACTCATTTAGCACACATAGTCTGGTTTTGTAGCATACAAATGAAATATCTTATGAGCCGATTGTAGTTTATTGTTATGAGAATAAGTGATTGAAACATGATAGCACATTTCTACCAACAAGAAAAAGCTTGAAAATAACACTTTTTTGCTTTGTTCAGCTGTGTCATTTTCGGTTTCGAAATCAAGATCCATATTATAATTATTTTGGTAACATCGTCTCATGAAGATTGTTTAGTTACAAGCGCG
>JALZOS010000005.1 GCA_030913755.1 Thermoproteota archaeon
AAGGACAGTACGAATACATTCACGAATTCAAAGAGCGAATAGACGAAATTCTTTGGTTACAAAGGAAGCATCACGAGATTATAGACTCTAGGGAACCAACAACTGTAAAGCAATCATCATTAGCAGAACTTCATAAACTCAACATCACATTAGCCAACTACTTTGATAATGCACCATACATAACTATAACACATCAAGATAATGACAATTCCATATCAAAGACATCAACAGGAATTAAAGAAATTACGGACACGAATAACAACGGGCCCGTCGTCTGAATATATTTCTCAATTACTCAACAAACCATTTTGGATTTGGGATAAAGAAGACCATCTAAGATTAGCCGAAGAAACAAACGAACACTGCTGCTTTAATCATACTGTAGGTTTACCCGTCAAGGACAAGATAGAACATCCCATATACGACTACGAAAAGATTCTCTATGATTCACTTTTAACTATTACTAACTCTCATTCATTCAAGAATAAGCATCTGTGGGTCAAGAAGGCAACAGGATTGGGCGTCAGAGTTTATGTTAAGATTAATGGCCTGGCTATGCACCAAAGATGGCCACTTTGTTAATTCGCAAATATGCATAGTCACAGGCCCTAACATAGATATCGCTACCAAACTAATAAAAAGATCAAAGGGAATATTCGAAACCAAGTTAGGTGTTATCTTTGACAATAAAGAGACCGTTCTTGAACTAAATGGCTGTACGATAGAAGCGTATCCTTCTAATCATTTGGATGCATACAGAGCGTTAGAGAATCCAAAGTTCATACTGATAGACGAAGGCGATTTCTTTCGTAAGTCAGAACAAGAAGACGTTAGGTTTGTGACTGAGCGTTATATCGGCAAGTCAGACCCGTATTCGTTATGGTATCAACTCCCGATGCACCTAACGGAATATTTGATAGGATAGAGAAGGAGCCTGAACAGACCTGTATATACAAACGTCTAATGATGGATTATACTTATGGAATTGACAAGATATACGCAAGGGAAGAGATAGCCAAGGCCAAAAAAATCTCCTTCATTCGGTAGGGAATATGATTTGCAATATCTCGGACTTATCGGCAATACATTCCACACCGGAGATATTGAAAGGGCTATCGAATTGGGCAAAAAGTACAAAATAAGTAATAGATACGCACAGAAGGCAATGGGGATTGACCCGGGATTTGGCTCTTCTCCTTTTGGGATTGTTATCATTCAATTTAGTGACGGAGTACTTCAAGTCTTATATGCAGATGAGTTTGAGCGTCCAAGATATGAAGACATGATAAACAAAGTCTCCGATTTGTATAATTCATTTACCAATATTAAGAACATATTTGTAGACGCTGCAAACCCTGAATTAATTAGTTCATCGAAGAGGGAAGTCGCTAACGAACGAGATAACTGGGCATATGTCCAAGAGAAGATGGCTTACTGTAAGAAGCACCATGTTGATATAAACAGACACATGAAAGTCGTACCCGTTCCCTTTTCGACAGAAGGTAAAAACATGCTTATTCACACCAAGGAGTTGTTAGAATTCGAAACTCCCATACTAGCCATTAACCCCAAGTTTGAGAAACTCACAACGTCACTACGCACTGCTATTAGTGACGTCAGGTAAATTAGACAAAGAAGTCACATCATACGATAACGTGTTAGATGCTTTCAGATTATCTTTGCAGATGTTCAAACTAAAGGAGAAAGAAAGAGATACTCTTCTATCTGCTACCGTTTATTGAAAATTGAAACGAACTGTTTTATGATATAGTTCCTACTGTCTATTAATGATACAAACCAAGGTTTTGCATCTTCACAGGCATAAGTTCACTCACTGATGAAATCAATAGATGGCCCGTGAGTAATACACAAGGAATGGACACTAAATTTAGACTAATAGATATAAAATACACGTCAACTGCCGAGCCAATTCGGAGTGGTAGCCAACACGGCGACGTCAACTTTTCCGCACTTGTCATATATGAAGTCGGCGAAATCAAGAAAGCAGATGATTCTTCCGAACCGCTAGATGCTTCTGGAGTAGAATAGAATCCAGCCCAGATTCTACTGTACTTTCCGCAGTAATTGAGAACTAAGGCCGGAGGTTGCCATTGGTGTAACAACCTCCAGCATGTGCAAATGAACCCGGTCTAGGTCCTACGACTTCAGTCTAGCAAACTATATCATAGTTGTGTCAAAAAGATATTCGTGATTGAAAACTAAAATACGAATGTAGATAATTATCTTACATTGGCAGAAAAGAAAGAACTGCTACCGCTGTAATTCTGAAATGTATGAGATCGCGTGTCACAGTAAGTGTCCTAAATGCGGATATAGTTTGGATTGCAGTGATGTGTGATAGAAAAAGAAATTCAAAAAGTGAAGATATACTGTCCTATTTGCTATCGTTGAAAACTAAAATACAAAGCAAAATATCAATCTAATATGAGTGTGATTCAACCTTATGTCCGATTAACATTTTGTAACTTTGAAACTTTTCAGAACATTTTTCACACTTCCATCGGCTCTTTTTGGCTTCTATAAGCGTCGGATATTTGCTGTCATCGTTTTCATATAATCCAGTTCTATAATTATACGAAGCCATATTGAAATTGAGTTGGTATTTTTTCCTTAACATAGCGTTAAGTGCTATTACATTCATTTAAGAACAGCACAAGCGGATCTATATAGAGAAAATAAACTAAAATACAATCATAGATAATTAATAATCATTGACTGAATCCAAACGAAAGACAAAGCGTAAGGTTGACCTTGTTAGTTCGCATTCCGACAACGAACATGACAATGGTCCTCTTGCCGCCTATACTTTGGAAGGCTCCGCTGTATCAGAACTATACAACAACGATAGAATACCAGCATTCATGCGGTACCTACCGAAAGATGGGGAGCAACTAATCGAAGAAGAAATCTATATTCCAGATCTAGATTGACTCTTTGTCTGTGTCTT
This sequence comes from Thermoproteota archaeon, assembly GCA_030913755.1. GTDB lineage: Archaea > Thermoproteota > Nitrososphaeria > Nitrososphaerales > Nitrososphaeraceae > TA-21. Next base: position 2,969 of record JALZOS010000005.1, read on the forward strand.
TAATTCGGTCGAGTCCCCTATCGGCCAATAAAAGCAAATAATCTCCATGTGTCGTGATATTAAACCCGTCTGGTGATGAGAAGTCAACAAGGGCTCGTCATGACCAGACAGGCAAAATGGTTACACCATTATTCACTCATTTAGGTTATTAAGAGATATTGAAACTAATTCGTGCGTAAAGTTCACAAGGATAATTTGGCATAATATTCTATTCCGATATTCGGATATAAGATAGTATGTAAGACTCTCTTTCATTGTTAAAGCACCGTCTTATACTGTATTTAGTATCAATGATTAAGCATTAAAGAGGGAAAGAGCATTTCTGTTCACAAATCATAATAAACTTAATTCGTAAAAAAGAAAAAAGGGGACAGATACCTAAATTAGTATCCTGTCTCAATCCGTTACGTCGAATATCGTAGAGTTGAGTAGCGCTGTTTCATCCAAATTGGCTGCTGGATTGACACACTCCAAGACATTGACGTTGTCGTTGTTGTCGCTATGATCCTTGTTATTATTTTCTATTTCACATTCATTTTTGGCATAAATCTTTTGCTTGTCTATGTTTTTATTGCAGTTATTGTCATCATTTTTCTTACACTTCTGACCACCGTCGTCATCTCCTCCTGCAAAGACTGGTGTTGCTAGACTCATGGCCGCTGTTCCAGAAATCGCTGTGGCAATTGAGATTGCCAAGATTATGAACATTCCTGTTTGTTTGGTTTTCATACTATCTTTTCAGCATTTGTTACTAAACAAAGTATAAGTGGCGTCCGTAAGACGATTCTCTACGAAAGGAAGAGAGTCATTAGTACTATCTTAACTCAGAAGGTACGAATAGAATATTATTGGGAATATTATTTGGAACTATTTTTAACTAATTTGCCCTCATATTTAGGTTCGGTATCTCTTAAAAATCATAAATGGTTATTGTAAATTGCCTATCTTCTTTGTATTCCCGTCTGGCCATGATTGGTCCTCGCAGACCCTTCATGCCAGGTCGGTTATTGTAACTGACCTTCTAGCCCATCTGCGCAACTCGTTAACTGCATGGAGTCTGACCGCTTCAGTACTGTTCATTGCTGAACCTCCCATCGAATTCTTGTTCATCTTTTCAAGTTCGGGGTCCGGTGGTATTGGTTTTAGTCTCTTCACTACGTCTTCATTCATTCATTATGGTTTCCTTCAGAAACTTATTTTAGTTTCCTTCTGTCATTAAAAGAAGATGGCAAATACTGAAACTGAAACTAAGATAACTCCTAAAATCGATTTTATGCCCAACTGGAAGAAACAGGACCAATGTTTTGAAGACGAGAAAGTG
>JALZOS010000008.1 GCA_030913755.1 Thermoproteota archaeon
ATTTGGCTTTAGCACTGCCTTTTGATCCGAGCCTTGTATTTGATTTGTCTATCTTAGCTAATCTTGTTTGAACCTCGCTGAACTGAGCCTGCATCTTTCTAACGATCTCGTGCTGTTTATTGCTAACGATTGCTATCTTATCTATTTGTGACAATTTCCTTTGGATTTGTTTTAGAATATCTTCTGTCCTTTTACTCGTATGAAACTGCTTGTTTAACTGCTCTTGAAATCTTAAAATAGACTTATCCTCAGTACTTGGTTGATATTTCTTCTTAATGACGGGCTTTTTCACAACCTCCTTATGGCCAACAGCTCGGTCCCCCTCTACAACCTGCTCTATGGCAGTAGCACCAGTATTGATTTCAACTTCTATCCCATTCTCCTCTTCATTTTCATTCATAATTTCAGGTCCAGACGTACTTTCTTCCTCTGCCGTTTCCTCTACCTCTCCCATAACTTCTTGAATGTTATTTCCATTCATGTTTTCCTCATCTTCCTGGAGTACCACATAGATTATTATGAACTCGAACTAAAAAACAAATTGATCAACAATACTTTCTCATACGAATGTAAAATATACATATGGCCGTCTGACGTTATTTTCTGTGTTCATGATGGGCATTTCTCGAGCCCGAGAACACAGTCTAAGATATTTCGCATGAATCAATTTCATCACAAAAAGTTAACTATGAGGTAACTTTGTTACGTATCATACGTAAACAAGGATTATAACAAAAAGATCTGATTATTAATTCAATGATCAATTTATTGAATATGAAGAGCAGAAAATTGGTTGCAACATATATCTTGGCAGCCGGCTTGCTAACTTCGGTAATCATAGCTGTACTTCCGCTGGCGACAGCACAATCCCCTATGAAAGACCGTCAAATGGCAAACATAACAGGATCCGTGAATGTTGGAGAAGCCATAAAAAATTTCATCAAACAAAACCAAAAAGTAAGTTTCTCACAGGCGTCTGAGACTGCACAAAATCAGATTACCAACGGTACTGTGTTAGGTGGCCACATAGGGATAGAACAAGGATATTTGGTGTATACGTTTTTCGTAGTAGACAATGGAAATCAGACTGGATACAGAGTAACAGTAGATCCTGGAAACGGGCAAGTGTTACAGACTACTGAAGGTATTCCCTTGAAGTCGTTTGGTTTTATTCATGGTGGAGGGGCAGGAGGACATTGGAAAGATCATATGAGGGGTGGGATGTGGAACCATCAAGACGGAGGATGGAAGATGAGGAATCAAACAATGAAATAAGAAAAGAGAGTGGCAGATAGTTGGCTACAAATCGCCAATCAATATGCGTCAACACACAGTCAATTCTTTTTTCAAGATGAGTCTACTATCAAAACACAAGGGAGCCTTTTGCTACCTCGGTACATCTCTTTTTTTATTTTTGTCGAATCATGCAACTGCAAATTTGTTGACGCAAACTATCAAACTCACAGTTCCAAAAGAGCACACTCCGATACCATCAAAATTAGATAGCGATGAGTTGAAACGAAAAAACACGCAGGCCACTATTTTCATATGACTCCTTTAGACAACTCCTCCCGATACCGTTATGGGAAAATCAGAATTCGACTACGCTGTCCTGCTTGCACTGAAGAATTTGTCATCGTAGACATTGATAAATTCCTATACCGTGCGAAATTCTTGTGGCGGTTGCTGTTGATGAATATGAACGGCGGTCATACAAAACAAAAGCTGTGGGGTACGTTAGCAATAATCAATTCTCATGAAAGAATCATCCAGGAAATGCAAGACACAGGGATAGCAACTGATTTTTGTTTTAGATGTATAGGAGATCTATCGGAGTTTTACTATCAGCTTAAACGAATAAGATACAGGATGATAGGCAATGTACCCTTGCCCGATAGTTACTTTTACTCAATTATTCCTCTGCAAAGTAGCTCGAATAATAATTGACCACAAATTTAGCCCGACTGACCGCCATTGATCTTCCACGCTCCCTATAATCGCTCCGTCTCCCCAAATTGACGGTATGACTATAGATCCAGATCTTCTTTTTTTCTCTTCAAGTGGCTTGGGGACATATATATTGATGGCTAGCTGTTTGAACGCCTCCAAATGGCCACTCATTGAATTGATCCGGAACTAGATAGTAATGCGTAACTTAGTTACCTAGTAAATAAATAGTCGCCCGCTCTACTGAAAAGACTAATGAGTAGAAAATGTGTATCGTTGAGTATCATTCTGATTCTCGGTTCTATGGTTTTATTTCCAAGCTACGTGAATTTAGTACAAGGACAATCAAATGGTGCCAATAATTCTATTAGAAACGTGACGGCCTTAAGTAATTCCACTGGTAATGGCACTGAAGTCGAATTGCAAAACAGCACAGTACATTAC
>JALZOS010000009.1 GCA_030913755.1 Thermoproteota archaeon
CTTATCAATTAGGCAATGATTATGATTGCCAGTTGTCAGACAAAATAAAATGTTCCCATATTCTTGTCAAAAAACAAAGTGAGGCAATTGCCATAATTGACAGATTAAAGAAAGGTGAGAGTTTTGCAAATTTGGCTAGAGAGCTTTCCATAGACAAGGGAAGTGGAAAAAGGGGAGGAGACTTAGGGTTATTTGGAAGAGGGATGATGGTAAAAACCTTTGAGGACGCTGCTTTCAAACTCAAAAAGGGAGAGATATCAGAACCAGTGAAAACAGAATTTGGATATCACATTATTCAGAGGGCTGGAAGCTAGAAAGATTTCATCTTCACTAAAACAATTTGCTGTTTATAACTACTGAAAAATAGATCCCATGATTATGCGAGAGTATATACGATCCGAGTTATTTTAGATAAGTTACAAATTTCATGTGGCATATTGTAATAACTCATTCAACCATACTAATGAAAAACCAAGTCCTTGGGCGAATGTTTGGGTTGGATTTAGCTTTGTAAGATAAACTAATCTAGCCTTTCGATATCGTTACAAAAAAAATGGCATTTAGTATACTCGCCGTTGTGTTTTTGGAATTTATTTATCCAGCAGTCTGTGATCTCGTACGATTCGATTTTTCTTACTTTTAATAACAATTGGTATTTTGGAACCTCTGATGTGGCTTCCTTTATTTCATTTGCTATCGTTGCTAAGCCAGGATCGGATGAACTCAGAATGAAATGACCCTCGAATCTTGCGCCGGTTCCAGGAAAAAAGAATAGATCCTGAACACTCAACACTCTATTGGACACAATAACACTGAATGCAGTGCTTATTTAAATTCTAATGTATGCCATACTATAATCGAAGCAACTGAAGGAATGATATTACCGTAAACGTTTGGGCCCACGATTATCGACTAAAATATCAGATAATTAGCTGAAGCACAATACGATTATTTCAGAATGTATGCTTACTCGAAAATGTAATTCAAAAATTCAAACGATCCATGATCAATCATGACTAATGCGCTTTAACAAGCATCGCGAGAAGCCTCAAATCTATTAATCGAATTTTGGTCTTTGTTAGGTGGATGACGGTTCCAAATTACAATAATTCAACGTCAGGACTAAAATATCAAAACTGTGCTTACTTACCTGCCAACGGTTTATAGCTGACCATTAATTTCGCTAGCACTGCAATCCATGGTAAACCTGTTATTAAGTGCAGCCTGCAGACGAAAAAAATCTTAATTCTTTGTACCAAGAACCCATTAAAAAAGATGGTTCGTGAAAAGCTCATAAACCGGCTCGCTATGCATGTTGATAATATCCCATTGGTCTTGTCCCTAGGCATTTATTGTCTTTTCACAGATTCTCAAAAACTCTACACTTTTTATGTAGTTTTCAAAAGATCATTGACTGAATCTAGTAACCTATTCCCGCAGATCCTAAGATGAGGAAGGCAATTGAACTGTTAATAAAAGTACCGATTGAAAACACAGACTAGAAAGACTGTTAATTTTGTACGACTTAGACGCGGACTAGAAGAGTCTTTACAATAACAATAATAATAATAACAGCATATGATAAGTCCTAATTAGACCTAAATATTCAAGCCGTTATTTACTACTTTTTTATGAACAAAAATATATTGTGACAAATTGTTAGATTTGGTTACGAAGATATTGAAGAATCCAAACTACTAGTTGGAATACAGTTACTAATTTTGAAGCCTATGGGTAAATAATGGTATCACGGAACAAGACTAGTAGTTATCAAGGTTCTCCATGACCTTTTCTGAAATAGATGCGGATCATATCCCCCTAAATTAACCTTTTCAGACACTCTCTTAGTAAGATAAAGGCCAATGGCTCCAAGAGCATGCCATAACGGATTGTGAGGATTAGATACATAGTAGTTAAGCGTCCATCTTGCTGTTTTATAGAAATGTGGATAACGGCTCAATGCATATTGGAGTATCGATTCTTTTGAGCTAGAAAGCACATAGTGCGCATGTTCATATAATTCGTTCCTGCTAATGTAGTCCGATTTTACAACGTCAATCTTTCCAGACCTCATTGATTCAAGGATGGACTCAAGATTGTTTTCACATTGGACTGAATTAATGCAACGTCCTATAGTTGACGCGATATGAGAGTCGCTCCCCGCAACGTTAACGAGATGATTATCAGTTGCGAACTTCGCTGCAACCAAATTTGAAACATGATCTATATTATTACTGTTGAAAGATTCTATCAAATCACAATGAATTGCCTTTTCTCTGATGCCATTTGACACAGCAAACGGATGTGCCGCAGAGGAAACACCGTTCAGACTTTTGATTCTGTCCAAAGTTTCTTCCAATGACATACCTGGTTCAACTTCTTCAGTTATACCATATGCAAGGACATGTCCTTGGTTATCTATCGTGACCTCCTCAGCAGGGTATATCCTCAAATCATCGTACTTTGCATGATTGTTTTTGAACTCTAGAATCTGCCTATAACCGTCCGTCGTATTATGATTTGTAACAAACAGAGCATTAATGCCGTTGTTACGCGCTCTCTCAAGTTGTTCCGTAAAGCCTATTCCACAATCAAAAGGGACCATGGTAGATCCGTTGCGAAAATTTGAGAACAAATTATGTGAGTGTAATTCAAGAAGAATTCTTTCTGTCGTATCGTTTTACCTGATAATCATTCAGATATGGCCAAATATATACCAATTCTGCGGAAATAGTGCTGCAGAATATAATTATTCTCGATATCAATAGCGTCTGCAATGATATAATTAAACAATAATCAAATGCCGGAATATTTGTGGATCAGTAAGAATGACTATCTACCTTATGCTGATGTAACTGTTTCCATGTTCCAAAGGATAATGTACATTTCTCGCAAGAATATTTGAAAATATTTCTACTATATACCCATTTATTGATAGACTCACTTTCTAACTTCCTGTTTTCAGGATTTTTTACGTTAAAACGAATAAGTTTCCTAGATATCCTCACCAATGTGAGTGCATGGAAGATAGACACAGCAATTTAAACTAAGCAAAGCTCAGTAATTTGAAATAATAATCCTTGATGGTATAGATGCAGAGAGGAGACTAGACTGATTTTATTCTATAATGGCTTGCCTTCTACAACTCCCCCGACTTGTACCTATGTAAACATGAATAGGTATCCCACAAACTTGTGGCGACTAATCAGATTCTACTATTTGCATACAAATGTTGATACTTTTACACACCCAATAGGTAAGGAAAAGTATGAAATAGAGTAACAATAGCAGAGAGTGATAAAAGGAGTAAACTCTCCTTACTCATTCTCCGATACTTCTTGCTTCGCCAGCAATGCAACTATTGGCTTTTTGAACTGTCTTAACAGATAACTACAGTATTATTCAGAGTCGATGTTTTCTCATGTACCCCCGCCTTTCTCCGGCAACCCCCATTTTATCATATTAATATGATATATAACCTGTCAGTATATTATTCATAGGTCAAGTCCTCTTTAAAGTAACTTAAATGACCTGTTTATCAATTTATACCTCAGATGAAAATGTTAGGTGTACAGGTACAGATTATCTAGACATTTATCAATCTGGAATAGATGATCTTGAACTAAGAATGTTCTTTAAATCT
>JALZOS010000013.1 GCA_030913755.1 Thermoproteota archaeon
TGGATCTTGGAATCATATTACATTGGATTACCCTAGATTGGCCTGGCAATATTACACTGAATCATTACCTATAATGTCAGTTGACCTTGAACAAACCTAACCAACTTCGGGCCTCGCTCGCCAACCAACCTTTGATCATACGACGGAGGAAGTGGGTTTAAGGCGGGCCGCTGATTAGTATTACAGATTGATGAACAGCAAGATTACAGATAGTAACTTAATTTGGTTTTTTCCAGTCCTGGTATTCTAGCAATTTCAAACCTCTCTTTGTCCTTAAATTTGCTGACTGTTGCATCTATTCCAAGCTTCGTTGTTAGCAAGTTTTCTTGATCACTTGAGGGATCCAGACTTGAACCTTTAGCATGCCGTACGATGATCAAATCTCTATCAGCTTGACATCTAGTTGCGATAGCATATTCCACCTGAACAGGATCTTTTGGATCAATGTCATCGTCGACCACGATAGCCATCTTGAGCGATGGGTGTGCAGCAAATGCCGCTAATATGGCATTCTTTGGCTCTCCTTCAAGTCTCTTTTTGATTTGGATCACTGCGTGTAGCCAATTGCACCCGCCCTCTGTGAGATGTACATTCTCAGCGGTAGGAACTACGTTTCTTACCGCATGATGGATTCTGGATTCAATAGGAATGCCCATGAGTAAGCGATGTTCACCATATCCAGGAAGAATGTCGTGGTAAATGGATTGGTCACGATAATATATCCTCTCCAGTTGAAAAACTGGTTGACTGCGTTTCATGTCATATGTCCTAAGCATTTCAACCATGCATTCGGACTTTGCTTGATCTAGAAGTATTCGTCCTTCCATGAGGATTTCTGACTGATGTGGGACCTGTAGACCAGAGAGGGGAGCCTTAGTAACTATGAGTCGTCCACCCAGCAAAGCATTAGCAATTCCCAGCTCATCTTCGCCATAAGATGCTTGGTAGGCCGATGCTATGGATATGGCGGGATGAGCACCGATAATTATGGAAACACGTAGGTCTTCTCCGTGTTCTTTTGCGTAGGAATAGCATCTGTGAAGATGTCTTCCTTCAACCATTCTGATCACCATAAAAGTGTCGTTTAATCTCAATAATCTATGAGTGGATAAATTCTGGGATCCTGTTTCTTGATTCTGAACAAATACCAAAGAGGAAGTTATGTACGGACCAAAATCTTTCTCAAAATGAGTAACAATCGGCAAATCAAAGAGGTTCTTGGCCCTCCTTTTCCAAATGACATCCTGAGATGATTTTGGAGTAATTGGCCTCGAAACAGCTACATTTATCCTTTCATCTATATGATCCACGCTTCGGGCGCCAATTGCAAGGGCAATTCTTTTGCGAGTCCCCAAAATATTTGCAGCTACCCTAAATTTGGTGTTTCTTATTGACTCAAATATTACTGCTTTCCCCTTGTCAAGCCTGCTAACTATTGCTGGAATTTCGTACTTCGGACTTACTGTTTTTTTTATTTTGACAAGATCTTTTGAACGGCCTAATAAATTTAGGAATTCTTCTAACCCTGAAAGATTGCTGATTTGTTTGTTTCTAGTCATTTTATCTCATATTATTGTTCTTCATCTCTTAATGAATTTGAGAATTTCAACTATGATGTCTTCCATATCTGAATTGTTGAGCTGTTTCTTGGCACTGATATTCACTATGGCGAGTCCATTTATCATCGATGCAACACGTTCAGAAACAGTGTTTAAAAACAATGAATCAGTAATACTGGGTATAACTTTGGCAGTACGAACCTTGTTAGCGAACGCTGTTGACACGTGTAAGCTTCCGAGGCTGTGCAAGTCTTCAGATATGGATATAAAACAACCGTTATGAAAATCTAGGTATCTTATTAAAAATACCCTGCTGGTTCTGGAATTTACTGTAATTTCTTTGCAATTTTGGGTAACTGCTGCGCCAGTCATTAGAATTTGTAATTTCTAACGCACTGCCACTGAGCTAATTATGTTCGACAGTTGTTGATCTTTTCTTGCTCGCAGCTTAGCCTTATATTTCAAATTCCTTGGTTTTGTTCTAAGACGATATCCGCAACAAGGACACCACAGTCCATCCCATTTGATGAAAATCTCACATATTTGACATCTCTTCTGGCCACTGGCATATCTTCCATGCCCAACAGGCTTTTGTGCTTTATGTCTAATGCATATTCCCTTACAACTCATCGCAGAAATCTGTATTCCTCAACATTATATTATCATGTTTATTATTTAAGGCTATTGCAAAAATTCTATTTTTGACATGGTAGGTTTGTCAATATTAGATGCAACATTGCAATATTGTTAAAAGACATTCCGGATGCTATATTTTCTGCAGTTTTCTGAACTATCTCTGTTCATCTCTTAATTCATATGTGAAGTTTTGCTACCCATCGTGATGCCTAGTAGGATGATTCTGTAAATAATTAATTTAATCTTCAAGATGGTAATTGACTAAAGCATGTAACCTTTTCTTAAAGCAATACTCTTTGCTGAAGACTCGTCTCTAATTCCTCTCCTATTGGAGCTACTCTTACGCGAAGTACCAAACTCGTCTACTAACTCTACTCTAACCTTGTTTCGAAATCGGGTCTTTATCTCATAAGCAATACATTGGGCTATTGGGGCGTGTCCATCTCCAATTCTAACAATTTTTTCTTTAGCATGTATTTCTTTCAACAAAATTGTTATTAATTTGACGGCGTCCCGCGTTGAACTCTGCACGGTCCGTTCAAGCTCATCATGAAGATACAATATGTAAATACCTATTCTATGTCCAGGGTCAACTCCTATAATGAGTATATCATCTTGAAGCTTCCCAATCATGCTTTTCAAGATTTTTGCCTTAAACACTATCGGGTATGTGTTAATCTCTGAATAAACAATTACACTCTCCTTGTTTATTATGCGTGCTTCTCTCTTGGTTGTAATTATTACTTTTGCATCTGATAATGACGCCTCTTCGGGGAGCATAGAGTCAAAATTGAGTCCAATATTCTTTAACATAGTTACAATCCTGTAATAATCTCTACCATTTACAGTTGCTACTATCACCTTCTTCGGAAAGGTAAGAACGCTCAGGGGAGTCCCATCAAGCTTGCGTAGGCCAAGATCCTTATTAATTTTTCCTGAGATAGATAATCGTCTGTAATACTTTAAAATTCAATTTCTATTTGCCTGTAAAGACTGACTTTAGCACAATGTCAACGCACTTGTTAAACGACGACTCAATGTTAGTCTTGACTTTGGTTAAGTTTTGTTCAGCTTCTTCCAAAATTTTAGCAGATTCCTTCTCAGCCTCTTCCTTTGAGATATTCATTATTTTCCCCGCTTCTTCTTTTGCAATTCCAATTACCTTTTCTCGAATGTTGGAGATTTCTTGTTCAGAATGCACCATGAGGTTCTTCTTCATTTCGTCCACTTTTGATGAAAGATTATCAATGTCGGACTCGAGCTCTGAGAGAGCATTTACTATGCTTTCCACCGATGACATCTATCCCGTTCGAATGAATTATTCAAAGTATATATTAATTGATTGGTTCTGCAAAAAGAATGCTAGAGACATGACAGTAGTACGTTTAACAGTCTACAGAGGGGTAACCAGTATTTTCTTAATTACTTGTCCTTTGTGATCTGATTTTAGACCAGTTCCGAGTGAGCAGCTTCAAAATCACTAAGCTATTCAGCAATTCCCTCGAAATCATCGACCAGCAACTCATTCGATTTGACAAGATATGGAATGACCTTTAGAAATCCGAAAAGTCGGGTATAAATGAGATATTGTTCATGTCATTATTATGTTGTGAGGCCTAATATTGCCTGAGCTATATCTCCCTTGGACTCTGTCAAAGCAACTAATGCCTTCTCTCTTGATACCGAGGCCTGTTGCATTACCAGGATAACGTCTTCTTCTCTAATTGATGGCGTTTCCCTCTGAGATTCTTCTATACTCGTTGCAACTATTTGAAAAATTGTACTATCTTTTCCCTTCATTTCGATAACCTGAGGTTTACTTAGGTACAGCTCTTTATTTTCTGTTCTAATTATTACCTCTTCTATATTCCCCAAATCCTTCATTTCAAGCCCCATTTTATCCAACATACGCCTCATGTCACGGTTGCCCGATCGCATCATGTCACCTCATTCATCAGTAGATCTACTTTTTAATCCTTTTCTGATTTTTATTGCAATGCCCCTCTTGAGGTTTGACTTAAAGTAAAGAGAATTAATCAATGATTTTCCAACTGCCAGGATTTTCCCATCAACATCTATTATTACGACCTCTGAGCCGACCTTGATATTGGAACCTATCCATAGAACATGTCTGCAAAATAAGGATTTTCCTTCGCTAACAAACGGGATCGCTTCGTGCGTAGGAATAACGCAGTTTTCCCGGCAATCTCTAGTTTTAAAAAGAGCTAGTGCTCCTTCAATGGTTAAAGCAATGCCACCGTCAGACCTGAGGGTGCCATAGCAAAAGTCTTTTGAACCAAAGCTTTTGATTCTTCCTGTTTTTTTTGAATAAATAAAGTGAAGTTCGGTCAATATATCAGATGACTTAATATTGAACAACAAATCCAGATGATGAATTACAATATCTCGTGTGAATGAATGAGCCATTCGTATAGCTGGTAACATTCCGATGTTTTAAATATGTCGAAGGAGACATTTGTAAATGGATCCTTTCACACCTACCTCGCCACGCATACACACGTTTCATTAGCTCTTGTTTCTTTTGTGAAGCCCCTATGATCTCTGCATACATAATTATTGTCAACTTCTGAAAGTTTAACAACTCACATAGGGGCAGGAACAAATAATTGATTAGTTTACCTAATTCACAATTGTTTTGTCCACAAAATCCTTTATCATTTGCCTTTATGACGAGTCTAATATCCACTCATTCTGAAACAGCCATCTAGTGAGTCGCGAGGTAAATATCTCTATAATCACTCCATTCTAGTCGTAGTTTGATGGGGGATCAACTTCTCTTATACCAAGATCCTTAAAATCCCAAATTAAGTTATCTGACTTGAAGATTGTGACTGACCCTCGTTAACTACTACGTAATCTTTGTCTCTGTTACAACCTGCAAGACGGAATCCAGAAGCACTAGTTTTCGCATACCACCCACAGTCATCAACTAAATCTGTAACCTTGACCCAGTAATTTGTATTTTTATTATCCAAATACGACTCCAACTTTACGGATGAACCATTGTTTATGTTATTCATTACAACCTTCAATCTCATCCATCTACCAATAATTGAATCTACCACGCCTTCATACCCTTTTCTTCCGTGTAACCACCGACACCCAAATTTCTTTCTTCCAGCCAACTGCTCCACCGGCATAAAGGCCTCCATTATATGCTGTCGCCTCGCAAGGGACTCTAGTGTTATGTTTACCTACTCGAGAATACCAACTTAAATCGTTGTCCTTTACCGTGTTATTGTGGTCTGGTGTGATTCCAATAACGTTTCCATAGCCAGTAATCTCCATGTTCTTCCAGTGGGCCTGACCACCCGAAGTGTTAACAATCATACGAACCATCGGCGTGCCTTGTCAAGCTGTGATTGAAAGTTACCGAGAAATTCCTATCATCCTTGGGAATTTATGTCAAGTTACCATTTCCGTCCCCCTGATTTGGTTGGGTAAATTTCCTTTATTCCAAATTTATCGAATATTTGCCTAAACCTATCTTTCGCCACCTGGATCTGTTTTCCATCAGAAGATAGTTCCCCTTTTACGGATGAGTGCGGTATAATTAATAAAAACGATAAGATGATGAAAACTAAATTCCACTTTGAGGTATCATTTGTAGTGATCAATACCTCACTCGTCTATTTTATAGGCAAGAAACGGTCATGTAAACCTTTTTTCCTTTATTTTTACTAATCTTACACACTATCCACGAAGATTTGATTTGTAGACAAATTATAAGATGGTAGCGTTAAAGGAAGGCTGCAGAGTTCATCATATTGACGTTTAAATGGGGAGGTATTGGATATTATGCATCTTGAGAAAAGCTGCCATTCAAATGCCAGCTTGTGAAACGGGTGAAGATCTAAATATTTTGCACCTCGGATTTGATAATACCGATTCTATTCAAGGAAAATGTACGACGCACTTGGCCTTTAAAATAACTAATTACCTGCTTGAAAATACTGAAATAAAGTTTGTTGACTATCCTCTTCTCATTAGACTCAATCCTAATATTCCCTGGAAGACTAGGGGAAATGGGGCTGTATGCTTACGGATTGCAACTAAAAGAAGCGAACACGTTATAGATTACATCAGGAACTTCATTTCTGTAAATTCCGACATTAGCAACGGTGCTAACCCTGGATTTGTCGTATATGAAGGGACCACAATTCCTGCCAGTGTCAGACAGTTTAGTCGTTCTGCTTTGTACAATGTATTGAGTTTGAACGAGGCAGAGAAAATAGTTGAAAGGGAATCTATTCAATGTTATAAGGATGGAAATGGCCATGGAACTATTGGGGCACTTGCTGCCGTGGGCTGCCTGTTAGAAGGAGATCATACGTTTGAGGCAATCTCGTACAGAACTGAAGAAAACGTTGGTACTCCAAGGTTGCTAAACGAACAACTAGTGTTAAGAATGAGCGCTGTTACCTTCCCACGTACTTTTAATAATTTTGATGCGGAACAAAATCGGATTTTGATTACTCCTCACGGTCCTGATCCTGTCTTCTGTGGGATAAGGGGTGAAAATCCTATTACTGTTGTTAAGTCATTACTCTCTCTACATAACACTGAGAAGTCTGAGGGCTACATGGTTTTCAGAACAAATCAGGGCACTAATATGCACCTACAAAATCAATTGGTTTTTTCTGAAGTGAAGCCATTCATGGCTGGCTATGTTCGAGGTACGGTAAGTAAGAGCCCATATGTACTTCAAGGCGGCCACGTTTTATTTGAGATCTCTGATATTGCTAGAGATACATATCCTGTTGCCGTATATGAACCGACTGGTCTTGGAAGAATCGCAAAACAATTTGTAGTTGGAGATATTGTTGATATTGGATTTGGGGTTAGAGAAGAACAGAAGGACCATTCAAGGATTTTAAACGTAGAGTACTTGTCCGTTCTAAGACTGAATTCAATTGTCCTTTCTCAGAATCCTTTATGCAAGGTATGTAGAAAACGTATGAAGTCAGAGGGCAAGGGAAAGGGATATCAGTGTAAAGGCTGCAAAATTAAAACCAAAGAAAAGTATAATGTTACTGTGAAACGTGACATAGTTGCAGGATTCTACTTATCCAGTACAAGATCACATCGTCACTTAACAAAACCCTTGCATAGGTTTGGACGGGAAAATTCTTATCCATACGTGCCAGGAATATATCCATGTCCTAACCCGAACTCGTTTTGTAGAACAGGACATTTTAATCATCGGAATGAAATGCCTGAGTCTTTAAAGATAGCGGGGGGTTGATTTGAACCTGCGGCCACTGAAGGATACTAGAGTGGAAACCGCTCTGCGGGTTATGAGCCCGCCGGGATAACTTTGCCTCACCAAGATCTGGCTTCCCCACCCCGCTGTTAAGAAGGTCAAAAGAAGGGAAATATATCTCTGTCTCTACCGGGCCAAATCACAAAAGTATTGCCACGATCGATTCTTTAGTTATTTGCTCCAGACTCTTGATATTCTTGGTCAAGCGGATGGTGCTGCTGATTGGATCTCTTCTCTCTTTCGGTACTTTCTTTAAGTATGCCTTCAACGCATACATTGAGCCATCTTTTCCAATAGACATCATAATCCAATGGTTTAATCATGTCAGTAGATTTAATGTTAATTTATAATATACGTTCATGTTATGTTTTTCGGTCTGCGCAGATTCAAACGAATTTAGATTATCCTCGTATTGCTGTGAATTGGTGGATAGTAATCCTTCTAGTTAATCTCTTGCTAAAGGTGCGGGGGATGGGATTTGAACCCATGAACCCCTGAGGGATGAGGTCTCTCAGCCAGTCAGAATCCTCTGAGCATCGTGTATCAAAATTGAAACTCACGCCTTTGACCTGGCTTGGCAACCCCCGCTTCGATCCAATCAACCATTCTAACCATATATATTCGATAAATTAATTAACTGCAATGCCAAAATTGGATTTCCTCCGATCAGAAGAATCAGTTGATAGGAAATTAATACTACGGGCTATGACTACGGGTTCTATTGGAAAATCTGAATTATCATTCTTCTAGCCTTATTCTCTTGCTGGCTTGACTAGGAATTATGCTCATTTTGGCATTCTTAAAACATCTGGCCAGTTCTCTCCCTTCAAAGAGTCTGTCTAGGAAAACTGCCAGTGCTGCGACTTCTGAGTGCGGTTGATGACCGATTGCTATGTTGTAATCTGCCATAGAATAAACCTCTCGAGGTACTTTACTGGCGCCAACCACAACCAATATGTTATTTTTGATCTTTATCGGAGGTAACGCCTCTCTCACATTGATGCCATACATAGTTAGATGAACTATAATGCCCTCACTACTTTTCCAAGACCTAATTAAAGATCTCCAGTCATTAACAAGTTCAACTTTAAATTCATTTTGTCCACCCCATCTTTCATTTATATCCTCAATCGTGTCAACGATACGATTGTCTGAATAAGCCATGTAAATATTCTTGCAGCCAAATGCTCTAGATACTAAAGCCACGTGAGTAGTAGTCCTATCATCTCTAACCAACCTATGCCCTAGTCGAAGAACCGAAACATGCAATGGATATTCACAATCGCTATCAGTTGTCAAACAGTTTTAATTCCAATGTTTTTAGCAACTTGTCCACGTTCATTCCGGTTTTTGCTGAAATCATGGTACTTTTGTGAACCGAAGTAAGAATATCCAAATTTTTTATTGCCTTCTTTACCGAATCCTGATCCACCAGGTCCACCTTATTCAACACGTAGACAATTTTCCCAAGCGGAATTCCTAAATGATCCATTACTATGAGACTACTCGACAATTGTTTCCTAATAACTTCGTATGGATGACTTATATCCAGCACAAGTAATACTAAACTAGAAAATGTTAGATCTTGCAAGGTTGATTTGAATGCGTCTACCATATAGGCTGGAAGCTTACTGATGAAACCTACAGTGTCTGATATGATTACTTTATTGTCGTTAAGTTTTATGGCGCGGCTTACGGTCGATAGAGTTGTAAATAATCCAGAATCCACAAATTTTGATTCGCCAGTAAGCCGATTAAACAATGTCGTTTTGCCTGCAGAAGTATATCCTGCTATTGAAATTGTTGGGAATCCTTGTCTAATTCGGCCTATCCGGTGCAAAAGTTTTTTGTTCTCCTCCTTCAGCAATTTCTTCTTAAGGATAGTCATTCTACTTTTGATGTCTAGTAAATGTACATCTGCATCATATTTTCCTAAACCCAGAAAACCAGGCTGCTCTCCTTTCTTGGCTAGTCTTACTTTCTCCTTGATTCTAACGACATCGTAATGCAATTGGGCAAGATTGATTTGAATCTTCGACTCTTCTGTGTTAGATCTAAGGACAAATATCTGTAGAATTAATTTTTCTCTATCGATGATGTCAACTTTACAAAGATGTGCCAAGTTGTATTGCTGAGTGGGTTTTAGCACCTCATCAAATATTATGAAATTTATTCCACTAGCTCTAACGATCTCTCTTACTTCTTCGGCTTTTCCTTTTCCAACACCATATTTTGACCTAGTTAGATGGCGCTGAGTAATTATCTCTTTGATTGAATATCCTGCAGATTCAGCCAGTGATTTAGCCTCCTCTGCAATATGGTCAATAGGATATGTTATCAGTATTGCACTATTACATGCTACCTTCATTCATCTTCAGCTACGTACAGTTTTATTCCTAAGAATCTTTCCAATTTTGTTGCAAAGTTTCTGTCCGGTTTCAAACTACCCGTTTCCAACCTCCGTATTAAGGTAGCCTTTTCCTTTAATATCGAGCCTAATTGTTCGTGCGTCAAATTTTTCTGCATTCTGGCTTGTCTTATAATGGCAGCATACTCCTCTACTAATACGATATTATCCATTATTTGAAATCTACTGGAAGGTTTTTGAATTTGCTTTGTTTTCGATAGGTTCTGAACTGGCGGTTTACTAACCGCTTTGCCTCTTTTTGAACAATTCTTACAGACCGTTAACTGCACCCCGTCTACCAGAACATCCACTTTATCGTACGATAAGAGAATACCACATATTTCACAATATGCCAAGATTAATTCATTAATATCTCGGTTGATTTTATCTTTTTCAGGAAATGATGATTCATACGTGTCCTTGAATCTTGCAGCAAATCCGATTCAAAATAAGCTAGTGTAAAAGTCCCACCATGGATCTGACTTTCAAACTTGCAATATAAGAATGAAGCAAAGATCTCCTAAACTATTCGGGTTTGAAGGTCACCCGGTAATCCCAACATTTTCAGTACAGGTAGTGAAAAAAGCCCGCAAGGGGACGCAATTTGGGCCAAGACGTGTTGCTCCGCAAAAGGGGAAAAATGATTCTTTACACCGTAAAGCGTAATTTATTAGAAGATCTCATTTTGATTCCGATCTTATTCTACCATCCAAATACGAGATCCACGGAATAAGGTCACTCCTCTCTAACATTACCATTATGACCTTTGCCTGACTCAGAATTGCGGTACCGTCTTCAGGATAGGAAGCTAATGATACTACCCTATTTATTCCCACACTTATCACCATCTTGCTACATTCCAAACACGGTGCATAAGTTGAGTAAAGAGTAGATCCATTTGTTGTACTTCCTATACCAAATAGTGCGCATTGCATTATTGCATTTGCTTCAGCATGAGTACATAAACATCTTTCAAGCTTTTCACCGGACTTGATCAATCCTTTTTCCCTTTCCAAACAGCGGGGGCATCCCCCCTCGAAGCAATTTATTATCCCTGAAGGCGTTCCATTGTATCCGGTGGCAATCTGTCTTTTCTCTTTTACTATCACACATCCTACGTGGCGAGTAAGGCAGTTAGATCTAAGCTTGGCAATCTCCGCCTGAAGCATAAAATAAACATCCCAATTAGGACGAGAAGTCATGATTCATTCTAAAAGTTCTGTCTATGGTATTTAACAGAATCGGATACCGTTCGTCTGATTATTTAACTGGCTCTAAAGAAAGGTAATGGACGACAGCAACAACCAAAAATACATCTCAAACACTAGACCGGTGTGCTAATCGATTGTACTTTATACTTAAAGCCCATTTGACGGATTGCTTGTTGAAATTCAAGTTTATTCCCGGTGACAAAGACAAACATCTTTCCTGTACCAGTCTTTTTCGAAATCCCAGTGTCTTTCAAGAATTTTTTTACATCTTTTGCAGTATTGTGCGCAGGGTCCACAAATTTAATCGTTGAAAAGAGGGAATCGAGATAATCTTTAATCAATGGTAGATGAGTACTAGAGAGTGTGATAACATCCATTATGTCCTCTACAGTAGTTTCGAAAGTACTATTAAGAACTTCTTGTCTAATTTCACTGCTGGCAAAAAAAGAACCATCTTCTATGATGTCGATGAGAGGCGATGCATTTATTCTCGTGACAAAGATTTTCTGAGGAACCTCTCTTGCGATCTGTTGTCGCAGCTGAAGACTTCTCAGTGTTGATTCTGTAGCCATTATACCTATATGCTTCTTTTTTGTTAATCTGGCGGCCTCAGCAAGCGGTGGTTTAACGCCAGTGACTGGAATGGAAGTGCATTCTCTAACGTTCTCGAGAATCTGAACAGATGGCGTATTTGAAGCCATTATTATAAGTTTAGGGCTATATGCTTCCAAAGACTTGATCGTCTTTATCATGATTTCCTTCAGTTGTTCAGGCGATTTTGTGCCGTACGGAAAATTTTCCCGATCTGCAAAATAGATTAGATCTTCTGTAGGGATCTCTGCCTTAAGTTCTTTAATGATTGAAAGAGATCCTACCCCTGAATCAAATACCGCAATTGGCTTATTTGACAATTATCCTCATCTTCCAAATTTGGTCTTCTAGTTAAAAGAGTTACTAACTAAAATATCGATGAATCTGTGGTCTATCATTGAGATGTCAATGTGAGTAGACATGTAGGCCATCTATATATTACATATAACAAAGATATAGCACAACAATACCTAAGTTTTAACTTGAGGAGACTGTTTGTCGCTGTCCGTTGAGCATACCTATTTTTTCGGTATTTATCGATCCCCGGTCTATTTGTCCATTGAGTTTGTTGTGACATCTGGGGATTGAAGGGATTTCTCATTGATTAGGGGCATATACGATTCAACCTTTTCAGGGTCAATAATACCCTGGATTACTAGTGGAGTGCCATCGGCTAATTTTATGTCTAATGCCACTGCGCTATAAGGGATTTCAAATTGTAATATGGTTTGCTCATCACGAGCTTCAAATATTTTACTATAATTGCCGTGTTCGTTACTAAAGCACATTATTTTGTTTATTCTTCTTGAACCATATCCAGCGGCTCTACCGCCAGCTGATCCACTAGATTCTTCCACCACGAATATCATTACAACATTCACGTATGTTTTGGTAAGATCGAGATCTTTTCGACATACAAGGATTTTTCTATCTTGTTGGCGAAGTACAGCCTCAAATGATGACACCACAATGTGATTATAAACCAGAGAACTATATATTTCTCTTATGATGAAAAAGATACATTTACCAGTGAATAAACTGCAATTTTTTGTAGATTTAGATGAGTCCTGTTTCTCTACCTTGATTTTTCTTTAACTTTCGAACGAGGTCTAATATAGGATCAATATCGTCAGCCTCAGGATATTTTTCAATATATTGATTGAACAGATCTAGGGCCTCTTGCTGATATTTTCTTTTGAGCATAATCATTCCCTTGTCGCGCAATCCGTATTGGTCGTTACTATGTATATGTAGAATCATTTCATTAACAAGTTCCGCTTTATCTATGTCTTGACATTCAAAGTAACTAGTTTTCAAGTTGTTTAGCATTCTAATCATGACCTTTGTCACTGATGCCCTCGCAACAAAATCTCTTGTCAATGCGACACTCAATCTTGGAGCAGTCTGATCTAATAATTGCTTCAGCGAATAATCGTCCATTATTCGCCCTTCGTTATAAGGATCGATAATTATTTCACTCTCTCCTTCAAGAATATATTTTATTAGGAAGTGAGAGGGAAAACTTACAGGAACCAACTTAAAATCCAGAGATTCTGCAACTCGCATGTACAATATAGAAAGTGTGATAGGAATTCCAATTTTTCTCCTTATTACTACATTGAGAAAGCTATTTGAAGGGTTGTAAAAGTCATCTCTATTAGGTCTGAATTTTTCCTTTCGGTACAATTGATCATTTATTCTTTCGATTATTTGTGTTGGGCGTGATTGAGAAAAGTTTTCTAATGTCTTACGAATTTTAAGTCCAATTTGATCTATTTTTGATAATTCATTACTGACGTCCAATTCTGGGAATGCAATTATTCGCGAGAGTTGTAAAGCATACTCAGGCAATCTGTAAACATCATCAGAAGAGAGGTCTTTTACTACGTTGTTGTTCCAGTCAGACAAAGACTTTTGGATTTTCTCACGCATTAACTTGCATTCAGCATGGAGATTAATATATCATTTAGACAGCACTTCTTGAGTCAACTAAGATCAGCTAACATTAAGTGGTGCGGGTTATGACAGCTAAAATTATGAGAAAGGGGAAATTCAATTTCCAACTATTATTATCCCAATCTTAATATGGAAAATTTAGATGTAAAGTGAATGGCTACATAAGTGAATTTTCGGACGTAAGCTCGGCCAAAACAGAGTATAGACTTCGAAATGCAAACCCGAATAGTTTAGAATGCTTTGAGGTGACAAATCGTTGTTCTAAGAAAGATTATTTTTGTAAATAGCAAGAAAAAAAAGTTTTTTTCATTAGACCGTAATAAAATACGGATAACTATTCACTATATGATTCGCTTACAACAGAATTGAATTTTGAAATTTCAGGGAGATCGGAGATTGCAGGAAAGAGGAGACACAATTGCTCATGTTTCTTAAGGAAAATTAAACCAGCTTCTGCAGTTCTGTAAAGGCCAGTTACCTCCGAATATTCCATGAGCTTCTTCTCAACTGCTGCAGTGAGGTAGCGACTAAGTTGAGAGTGGGAAACACTTGCATTATTCATTATGGTAGTTTTATATTCCCAATTAGATACAGCCGCTCCCAAAATGGCGGCCATTATTTCTATTTCAGATCGATTCTTCATTTCAGAAGCAATTGCCATATCAAAACTAGAAATAAAAACTAAGTAGATAAGTATGACTATTACATTGATGGAGAATTGTTGACTAAAATACCCGTAAACTGATGAAGGAAGAATGTTAGGTTACTTTCATTTTCGTGTTGCCTGATTCTACTGGTGCTGCAGAGAGAGATTTTGAAATTTATTTATACTGCATCTTTTGTCCATCCTTGTCTCTAAATGCAACACCAAAGTCTTCCATTCTTGATAGTTGGTTGCTGTCAAAAACGGTGCCATCACGGCATACTAACCAGCTATCTATACAGCAACTACCACAAATTCCTATTCCGCACTTCATGTATCTCTCCAAGCTTGCTTGAACAGGTAAGGATCGCTCCTTTGATATTTCAAAAATTTTTTTCATCATAAGCTCAGGACCGCATGTATATACACAGTCGTATCTTTCTGCTCCAACAGCATTTATCATACCATCTGATGCAGTACCTTTTATACCATAGCTACCATCGTCGGTTGTCACTATGATCTTACATTTAATATCTCTCAAAAATTCTCTAGCATATTCTTCAAAAATAACTTCGTCCTTAGTTCGAGCGCCGATAATCATAGTGCAACGAATATTCAATTTAGTAATGTTTACCGCCAGTCTAAGCAAAGGAACTAGCCCGGTACCACCACCTATAAGTAATACATTAGTGAATTCCTTTAATATTGTAAATCTATTGCCGTAAGGGCCCCTCACTCCTATAAAATCTCCGACATTCATCTCAAATAAGGCAGTTGATCCTATGCCATGTTTTTTCACCGTGACAGCTGCATGACCTTCATTCCGGGAGACCATGACACTCATAGGAATCTCTTCGATCCGCGGGATCCAAACCATTAGGAATTGGCCGGCACTAGCCATGGAACTTAGTCTGTCTTTGAAT
>JALZOS010000014.1 GCA_030913755.1 Thermoproteota archaeon
GAATTCAAGAATCTTCGTGTTATCGGTGTTTGTTCAGAATATGCATCTGGGATAAAAGAAGTGAATGTATTAATGTTAAATAATTCTGATGTCCCTGGAGCAAAATTATTAGTATTTCTGGGCTCAAGTATAGGAAATCTAGATCCGGTTCAAGTGCAGATCTTCTTGACGGCTCTTAAAGAGCAGATGAACTATCGTGATGCAATTTTGATTGGGTTCGATCTCCAAAAAGAGACCGCGATACTGGAAAATGCGTATAATGACAAAGCCGGAATAACAGCACATTTTAATCTCAATCTCTTAGCAAGAATTAACAGGGAGCTTCACGCGCAATTTAATCTTTCTTTTTTTAGGCACGAGGCGTTTTACAATGTGGATCAACAAAGAATTGAAATGCGTCTTGTGTCCACTTGCGATCAATCCGTTTTTATCCGCGGACTAGGTGCGCATTTTTCATTTAAGAAAGACGAACGAATTCACACTGAGAACTCTTATAAGTTTTCGTTGGACGGTATCAATAAGCTCGCTATTGCTAGTGGCCTGAGAGTGATTAAGAATTACACGGACAGCCAAAATTTGTATTGCTTAAGTCTTTTAAGTCGCGTCCCTGACACACCGGAAACCGGCAAATAAGATTCTTTCATGTGGCTTAAAGTAATTTCTGTAACTACTTCTGACTTGACATCTTGGTGTAGCAAAACTACCACCCCGTAAAACCTTATGCCCTATAGACCACTTATCTGTGTATTCTGGGAATACTGACCTAAAACGTGGATACAGCACGTATTCAGAAGCCGTCCATTCCCACACATCGCCGATCATTTGATAACAACCGTAAAAGCTCTTACCATCTGGAAATGATCCTATCGGAGAGGGAGCCCACAACCAGGATTCAAGAAGGTTTGCATGATTTTCAGTGGGAAGTCCATCACCCCAAGGATATTTTGTTTTTCTTTTTAAATCGTCATTCCAGCTTGCGGCCTTTTCCCATTCTGCTTCGGTAGGAAGCCTTTTTCCAATCCACTTTGCATAAGCATCTGCTTCGAAGTAGCTAACATTTACAACTGGTTCTTTGGGATTTATTTTAGATAGGCCATGAAAATCTTTCTTGTACCAAAGACCTTCCTCTCTTCTTTCCCAATAGAGCGGGCTGCTCCATCTCTTTTCTTTGATTAGATCCCAGCCATCTGCCAGCCAGTACCGATAATCCTCGTATCCTCCATCATTAATGAAATTCATGAAGCCTCCGTTAGTGACAGGATGAATGTCAATTTCAAACGGATCGAAATATGCCTTGTGTTCCGGAAGCTCGTTATCGTAGCAAAAATCGTCTCCTGCGAACCCCAGATCGTACAAACCTCCTGGTATTTTAGCCATGGGTGTTGATATATCTGCAGATCCTTCTGTTCCTAATCCTTTGGTTATTTTCGGTCTATAGCTATCTTTGGGATCGGGAAATCTGTTGAAGTAGTGCTGTATGTCATAAATCATCAATTCCTGATGTTGCATCTCATGTTGATTTGCCAATCGAAAATCGTACTTTAGATTTTTATTAAAGGTTCCATTATTTTTGACAATATTAAAAAATTCAGAGAAAGCATCTTCCACTAGCTTCCTATATCGTAAAGTTTGGGAAACAGTAGGCCTGGGATAACGGCCACGTTCTGTTTTGGGAAGGATATTATGAAATTTCTGGTAGTATGAATTAAGGTAGTCAGTATTCGTCGTATTATCCATGCCCTGAAATTTGACACCATATTTTTCAAGAACCTTTTGGAAGAACCACGTCACATGCGCAAGGTGCCAATTTGGCGGGCTTCCAAAAGGATCTGACTGCATCACAGCATCTTCGACTGAAAGAGGTTCAAATATTGATAATGTAGTTTCTCTTACACTCTGAAATTCGGACCAAATTTCTTCTAAATCAGAAGAAACAATTTGAGTCAATATTATTAGTGACTATCAATCAATATTATAAATTAATTTCCATCCCAAAAGTGTGTATTGTCGCATCTTTTTTTCCTTATAATTCATAGTATTAAACAAATGACCTAGTATCGCGTATTTCTATCAAATCTCTAAGAACCGAACTCGCTGTTTCCATCCCACCTGCACCTTTTCCAATGATTGTTTGTTGACCTGAATGTTCTGAGGTGAAAGTTATCGCATTCAGAGTTCCATTTACACAAATAGGATCTCTTTTTGAAACCTGTTTTGGTCTAACATTCAGATTCTTACCGTCGCAGCTAGCTATCAACTTAATAGCTGCGCCATTCTTCGTTGCTTTTTTTACATCTGACAGGTCCAAATTTTTGATGCCTACTCTCTCAACGTCCCTCATGGTAGACTTAATGCCGAGAACCCAATTAGACGTAATTACGAGCTTGGCCGCTGCGTCATACCCATCAATGTCCAATGATGGATCTTTCTCTGCATACCCCTGTGTGGTGGCATCCGATAATGCTTCTGAAAATGTTAGTCCTTCGCTCATCTTAGTTAGGATATAGTTGGTAGTGCCATTCAATATCCCTTCAAAAGAGAGAATCCTGTCGCCCTTTAGACATCTTTTTGCGAACTCTAATATTGGAGTGCCGCCTCCAACCGTTCCGCTGAATCGAAAGGCAATTCTATTGTATTCAGCCAATTCAACTAAGGAGGGAAATTCGAGGGCTAGGGGACCTTTATTTACTGTGATCACATTTTTTCCAGCTTTCATCGCAGAGATAATGTGTGTTCTACCCGGCTCTCCGTCCTTAATATTTGTGGGAGTCAACTCGATAACCACTTCTGCGTCAGTCTCTTGAATTACTTCAAGTATATTTCTGTCTCGGGCGTTTTTGTCCTGGTGCGCAACAGAATTTGTACTTATTTTAGTGCGGAGCAACTGCTGAAGGTCTAACCCTTCACTCGAGGTAACTACTCCTCCTTTGTCAGCACATGCGACTACACGAGGTTTTATACCGAATGAGTTGTATAATTCTGTAGACCGTGATAAAATTAATTTTGCAAAATTTTGACCTACAACCCCGAACCCAATTAAAATCAATCGCAAGTAAGCGTTTATCCGAATTAACAAGTTAAATATGTTTAAAGGTAACAAGAATAACGACCATAGAAATGTACTATTTTATCGAGATTTTCCTGCCTTTTGATTATCGAGATTACGTTCGATGTCTTGAAGAGGAACTCCTTACGAGTTCGAAAATCTTTAGATGTGTCAAACCATCATAGCTTAACATATACAATTTTTGACGTTCTTGTTTAAAACAGAATCATTAGACACCCAAAATATGCATAAGCGTAAGATAAACGATTCTTCTGAAATGACGGTTCATCGAGGGTTAGTCCGGAATGTCTAGAGGACTAGCGATCTTTTCATTTTGGCTTCTTGGTTTTGGAATAGGATTCATAGGATATCTCTCACTACCAGGTATCGCGGATTGGTTTTCTATCGTCCTCCCAAAATTTATAAACCAGGCCATTATTGGAGCCCTAATAGCTGGAATGGTAGGTTCCGCTGTGAGCACGTTTACAGTGGTCACATGGGCTAACAGAGCCACCGTTTGAGCAGTCCAAATCACAAGATAAAATTGAATCCGCCCTAGTGGAATGCCTAGAGGAAGATGCTTGAAAGAAGGAGGTAGGGTCTACAATGGAGAGTTGTATCTCTAATGATGGATTCATGGATACTGCATTTGTAATTCCATCATATTTGGATCTTCATACAAGATTGCGTACCTCATGTCGGGTTCCCTGTCAAAAGGATTAATAGCCCGTCTGGACACTTTATCCTTTGAATGTACAGTGGTGAACTCGAGGTTCAGGCTAAGAGAAAAGCATTGGCTGTTCTGCATGATGAAATCAACAATATTCTAAACGCTGCTAGAGATCTTTCCTTACTTACTGACTCGATAATCAAAGGCGGTGACAAAGACATGGAGATGTCTCTGTTGAGAATGCGCAATGCAGAGGAGAGGGTAGAGAACCTCAGAAGAAAGATGACACGAGAGGTCTCTGAGATAGGAAGCCTGATGGTGTACAGAGAAGACGTTCTTAGAACAGCATACATTATTGATGATATAGCAGGTTACATTAGCGGAATAGCGTTCAGACTTTATAGTATGAAGATCTCTTCCCTTAAGAAGGGTAAATTCGATATTGATCTTAAGGAATTGGTAAGTATGGTCGTGGAAGCAATTTTTAAACTTAATGAGATGGCGCGTGCGCTGAGTATAAATCCAGCAAGTACTATTGAGCTTGCACAGGAAGTACAGGGATTAGAACGTAAGGTTGATGAATCTTATAGGAAGGTGATAATTAAAGCGCTTAACGAAATTCCAGATATGAAAGATCTTCTCTTATTGAAGGACGTAGTAGAGGGAATTGAAGGGATGGCTGATAAATGTCAAGCGGCATCTGATTGTCTCACGATCCTGGCCTTGAGCATGTGATGGCTCAGATATCAGGAACTCTCGTAGAGAACAGAATACTAATCAGTGATATTGAAAATTCTCGAGCAATTTTTTCCTTGGGCTACTTCGGTAAACCATTAGGAATTTCAAAACCTAAGGATAACACATTCGAATCACCATTGATTCTAGATGTAATAGAAGGCTGTTATTTGGTTGATTCGAAGATGCTTACCGTATCTCATGTCTCAGGCAAGAAGATATCCCTGAAAGAAATGAAATCCGTATGTAGAAAACAGTACGCTGAATTTGATACGAAGTATCTCGTATTCAAGAAGCTTCGAGATATGGGATATGTCGTTTCTCCAGGAATAAAATTTGGTTGTGACTTTGCAGTGTACGAACACGGTCCTGGTATCGATCACGCACCATATTTGGTCCAAGTTGTTAAGCCTTCTGACAATTTGACCACCACTGGAATAGTGCTAGCGGGAAGACTTGCAACTACAGTAAAAAAACAATACATACTTGCCATACCATATTTAAAACTGAGGAAGGTCAATTTTATTGGTTTCGATTGGTGGCGAGCTTAACATCGAAATTTATTTGTTAATTTAGGACGAAGTCTGTGGAAGGTCAAATTTGACAAAATTTTCTCCAGATATCGTTATCCTTGTGCTAAATCTCTCCTGGCCTACTTCAAGCCACCCTTTATAACGTATAGAATTCTTTATAATGTCAATTATACTAGGTTTTTTTTCACCTACCTCTTCGTAACACGAGAGGATCTCTCCAAATTTTGCCTCTTCTTTGTGATTAAATTTCATAAGGTAATATGCAAATACTGCTACTTTTTCATAATGGTTAGATGGTCTCTTTTCGAGAACGAATTCACGGAGCCCTATTTTATTCTCATTTGCTTTCAGGTCTACTGGGCTGGGTGGAATAACGGTAGAAGACTTCGCCGGATGTTTGTGTATGTGGGGTATTCGTTTACTTGTATTGTTGTTATGGGTTACGTTATCGGAAGGCAGACTGATTGAGGATCTATCTTCAATTTGAGTCACGGTGTTTTCGAATTTGTATTTCACGGCCTCTTGGATGGCAAACTTGAAGATCTCTTCGAACTTTTCAAGGTGTTTGTCTACAAATTGTTCATTACCTTCCAATTCTACGCTCCCATCTTTGACGTTTATCTTGAACTTTGCCTCAGGGACACTCATTATTGAGTCGGTGAGATATGTATTTTATTAAGGTGTCGGTACAATACCGTAACGCAATGCGTAACTACTCGACAGTTATCACTGTCAAATAACTACTGCCACTCCAACAAAATTCTGATGCCATTGTCCAGGTACGTGATCTACCATTGAAAATGGAAAAAATTTAATTTCGTTGTATAATTTGGACTAGATCTATTGTGCAGCTCTTCAATTTGATACATCCCTTATTGGTAACAATATGAGGCCTACTTCCAAGATCGCTATTATAGTATTCCTCTTTTTCCAGATGTAATGAACCAATAGGAATTGCCTCTGCATTAATCCCGGCCCTTTGCATCTCAATTGCAAATACTTCGTTTAATTTCATGGGCTTTACAGTTTCAGTCTCCTCATCGTCATGAGAATCACCATTATCTAAATGATCATTTTGTGAATGAGGATCCACTTCGGACATAGCGATGATATTTATACTTCTATTAATTAAATGATGTGAAGTAATTGTTAAAACAGAAGCCCATTCTCAACTTCCTACCACATAATTAGGTTATATTTAATAGGACAGGAATTGTGCGAAAATTATGGAAGGAACTCCGTTAAGAAATTCCCTTAGGTTTGATGGAAAGGTTGTAGTAGTTACTGGCAGCGGAACAGGAATTGGACAATCAATAGCTAAGAGGTTTGTCGAAAACGGTGCTAGTATTATAATTCTGGGAAGAAGAGCCGAACCTCTTGAAAAAACAGCTTTTGACCTCAGACAAATAATCTCCAAAGTGGGCTCAAATGGTTCTGTCAGAATTTTTCCTGGTGTAGACGTATCTGAAGAGAATGCGATAAACGAAATGTTTCATTCGATAAAGGAAGAAACAGGTAATGTCGACATCTTGGTCAATAATGCGGGAGTTTCTGGACCGGTTAAAATATTTACTAACTCAGATTTCAAAGAATTCAAAGAATGTGTTGCAATTCATCTTACGGGCACTTATTGGACCACCATGAGGTGTCTCCAAACGATGAAAAATGGAGCCAAAATAATAACAATCTCTACATTCTTTACAGAGGAGAATCGATACGAGCAAAGACCATACAGATTTAGAACTCCCTACACTAGTGCACAAGGGGCCAAAAATAGGCTTGCAGAAGCCCTTGCTTGGGAACTGGTCCAGTATGGAATAAGATCTGTTGCCACAAATCCCGGACCAGTGCATTCCGAAAGGATCTACAAAACAGTTTATCCAAAAGCCGCAGTTGAATTTTTAAGAATAGGTGGCTATCCTGGCCTTACCTCGTCCGAGATAGATAGAATTTCGCCCATGTTGTTGGATCTCTTGGGTGAAGATGCATCATCAATCGAGAAAGGATTGATGGAAATATCAAAGACGATTAGCGAGAGCGTTACTCAAAAGAACAAGAATCTGGGGGAAATATCTCTTACACTTAAAGGACTCTTAGGAAAAATTCAAGAAATTGCTGAAAAAGTTCAGACGAATACCAAGAAAATGATCGTCGATGAAGAATTTCTCTCTCAAGATGATGTTGCAGAGATGGTTCTAAATCTTTCTCAAGATTCAATTAGCAGATTGATTAATGGTAGAGTCATCCCAAATGATCGTGTGTTTTACCCTGTCAGGCCAATCGTAGGCACCTCCCCTAATATTCTAAATGATGTAAAATTATCAGACAAGGTTGTTGTCATGATAATTAATTCAACAGCTGAAAAGGATCATCAAAGAGGAAAGCTTGTGGCTAGTTCCCTAATTGGGAAGGTAAGGCAATTGGTATTGTTGACTCGTGAAAAGAAGGATCTGGAGCATTACAAAGAGTTCCACAGCCATTCCTTGGATTTGTCTCAGGAGGACGCGGTGAGCAGGATATTTCAAACTGCGAAAAACAAGTTTTCTTCAGTGGACGGTATCGTGATGCTAACAGGTGAATTTGATTATAGTATTCCGCTATTGTCAATGAACAGAAGACGATGGGACGAATTGGTTGAAAATTATGTACTTACCCCTGCATTGATTACAAGGGAGGCTGTTGCGATCATGGCCCCGTCAGGTGCTTTACTTGAACCTTCACTCTTTAGAGGATCTGAGGGCAAGGTAATTATAATTGGGCCCGATGCTCCAGTGGGGAAGAAGATATCTGGTGTAATCAGGGCAAGATCAGAAGTTTTTCGAGGTGCTCTAAGACCATTCAATGCCACGGTAAATCAAGAATTGCGTGATGTCCTAAATTCTAATATTAGACAATACCTCTTGCTGTGTGGAAACATGGATGGGAATATCCCTAATGACGAGAGAATAAAAGACGTTGTGCTCAATCTACTATCTGATTACTACGAGGGTAACAATCAGACAATTTTCTATCCTGATGAGGCCTAGAATTTTAGTTATTTTGTACAATTGCATTCCGTTAGATCTCCTCATGCGGATTATTCATTCTATAATATTTTTCGATCAAGGCCAAGTTAGGATAAATTACTTCACAAGATAGGGCATCAAAGAATTAAATAATACAATAGGAGTATGAACAATACGCTCTACGTCTTAGATACCAGTATAATAATTAATGGCGAAGTTACTAGAATGTTAGAATCAGGGGAAATTTCAAAGGGAGACGAAGTTGTGATTCCAATAGCTGCGCTAGATGAGTTGCAGTCCCAAGCGTCGACCAGCAAGGAGCACGGAATGGTGGGGCTCGTTGAAATAAAGAGAATTAGAGAACAATGTTTAGCCAGAGACATAAACTTGAGGTTCCTTGGATCACGTCCTGAACTTGATGAAATAAAACTCGCAAAACATGGGCGTATAGATTCAATTATCAAGGATGTAGCTCTTCAAGAAAATGCTGTTTTGGTTACGGCAGATTTTGTTCAGTCAATGGTTGCAGAAGCCCAAGGAATTAAGTGTATTCATGTGCGCCCGCCTAAAATATCGAAGCCACTCGAATTCGAAAAATTTTTCGATGACAAGACTATGAGTATTCATTTGAAGGAAGGGACTTACCCACTAGCAAAGAAGGGGGTACCTGGCAATCTGGAATTAGTTAGGATTGGTGACAAAAAGATTGGCTATCAAGAGCTTTCACGACTTGTCAAGGAGATTTCAGAAGAATCTCGATCTTCAGAAACTGGATCTATAGAGATCAGCAGAACTGGTGCCACGGTTATTCAACTTGGGAAATATAGAATCGCGATCACTAGAACACCATTTTCCGATGGATTGGAAGCGACTATAGTCAAACCCATAGCAAAACTGAATATTGACGATTATGGATTGAGTGAAAAACTTGTTGCTCGACTATCGGAAAAAGCGGAAGGCATAATAATATCTGGACCCCCAGGCTCAGGAAAGAGTACACTGGCCAGTAGTTTGGCGGAATTCTACGTAAACAAACGGAAGATAGTTAAGACTTTTGAGTCTCCTAGAGATTTGCAAGTCCCCGAAGAAGTAACCCAATATGCGCCTCTTGAAGGAAGCTTTGAAAAAGCCGTTGATATCCTCTTACTCGTAAGACCCGATTATACCATATTTGACGAAATTCGAAGAAATCGGGACTTTCAGGTTTTTGCTGATATGAAACTTGCTGGAGTAGGAATGATTGGCGTTGTACATGCGAGCTCTCCACTAGACGCAGTGCAGAGATTTATTGGTAAGGTCGAATTGGGAATGATTCCTCAGATAGTGGATACGATAATATTCATGAGTGGTGGGATGGTAAAAAAAATCTATGAAATAAAGTTGACCGTAAAAGTTCCTCACGGGATGACTGAAGCTGATCTGGCAAGACCGCTTGTTGAGGTGCGAGACTTCGAATCAGGGGATGTTGAATATGAGATATATACATACGGGGAAGAAAACATAGTAGTTCCAGTCAAAGAAATAGGTGAAAAAACACAAACTCAAAGTGCGGTTAAGAAGCTGGCTGAAGCAAGAATAAAGGAAGTGGTACGGAGATTTGATCCAAATGCTGAGATAATCATTATTTCAGACAATCGGATAAAGCTTCGAGTTCAAAAGGATGTTATTCCTAGAATAATTGGTAAAGGTGGTGCGACAATCACGGAACTGGAAGATCTGTTAGGAATAAAAATAGATGTTGAAATGAAGACACCTGCATTAGGGAAGGAGGTGAATTTTGATATTGTCGAGTCTGGAGCTGGAATCGTTTTCACCGTGGATAGTGACGCATTGGGTAAAAAAGTTGATTTATACATTGAAGATGAATTCATTTGCAGTAATCAGGTTGGCAAGAAATCAAGAATTAAAATAGACAAAAGATCAGAGAACGGTAGGCGGTTGTTGAATGCCTTGCTCGTTGGACAGAGAATAAGAATTTATGGTAATTTAAACTCCCAATGATCGTCTCTTACTGAATTGAAAAAGCATGTCTTTCATTCGAGGCCTTGATATGCTAATTTTGCTAGTGAGTGCAAATTACCAATAGTGCCTGTGTCCAAGATCCACATCTGTTAAGAGAACAAACGATATATACACGAGTCTACGCCCAAAAGATGTGTTTATAAGGGAATTTAATGGTTGGAATGCTTGCTTATATCACGAGTACGAAAGGTAAAAAGACGTTCTTGAAAACGGTAAAGCACTGCTACAAATATTCTAAAGCTGCAAAGTGCAAATATAATTAATTTCCTACAGAACCATTGATGATTCTACTAAAACTACATAAATTGATAGAATGGCGCAAAAAAAGGGATCTAATGATGAAATCTAGGATAAACGCGTCTAAAGTACTATTAGTTAAATGTCGTGTTTCAAAAAAATTGATGTTAAGTTCTGGGTTGTGGTAACGTAACTACTCTAAAGTAGCATATTCTGGTCGTCATGATCTCTCATCGTATCTTGATTACTGACCCTGGGCACCATTGTGAGACTGTGAAGACAAGACATATCAGTTCCTTCCAAATTAAAATGCAAAGATGCTTATTGATAATATCTGCCTAACTAATTTGGTATTACTTTATTGCAAGATCCGGACAGTCCACTTTCCTAAACGTTTCCAGTTTGTTTGCATGGTACGTTTATGCTTTTCATAGAATATTGTTAGTCATCTGCTAAGTATTCCAAGAATGATATTAGTCATGATCGACTAGATAATTTGGCATTTGATCTTCATTTGCATATCGTCTATTTTTAGCATTAATAAAATTGAAATAACACGTGCATTTGTACAGGAGACGGCATAGGTGATGCGTAGTGAAAAAATATTAGTGGACATCTAAAGTCTAGATTAACTCAGACCACGAAAGTT
>JALZOS010000083.1 GCA_030913755.1 Thermoproteota archaeon
GGATCCGGGTGATATTGTTACAGAAGCGCCTGATGCACCGGTTGCGTTGCCAGTCATATTACCAGACATCGTTGTTGCGTCGCCAGTCTTATTACCAGACATCGTTGTTGCGTTATCTTGTGCATTAGCCATATGCAGCTGACCTGACAAAAGCGGACTAAAAGCCACTCCTATTATCAAGACAGCACCAATAATAGCTGTCAAAAAGAGATTAACCATGGACTAGGGCTACATCGATTTCATATTAAAAGCTTTGAATTTCCGATTATAGAGAGAAACTATAGACTGTATCTCAAAAACAACATAATTCCAATATTTGAATTCTGAAGTTTCTTGTATCGGTCACATAACTATCCCAACCAGTATCCGAGAGTAACTCCAGCCTTGTTTAGTTATTTGTAGTCGTTACCAACATTTCGCCACTCTGTGGAACTTATGCTGATATCACATAAAAAGTCCCTGAGTACATTTATTTTCTGCTAGATCTCTCTTCATTATAGCAGCAACTTCAAAATTTTCTGGTATGACGGATTCTTTAATTGTTTATCCGTAAACAAAGCTACGTCTGTAGAAACCAGAAACATTTTGTGTACTAACTATAATATATCCATATTAGCTGATTTGAAGCTAGATTACCAAATTAGAAGATCTAGACAAAATTTCAAGCGGATAACGAGTGTGTCTGCTCCAGATCAAGCCACTTTGCATGGTCTCACATTTTGTTCATTGTGCGATAATAAAGGAGTTTCAAATCTATATCCGAATCTAAGGCGGCAAATAATAGCTATATCTTATTGCAGTTCTATGAACTCCCAACCTAGACCACATAATAAGTATTTTGACAATTCCTGCAAGCAAGATCGTGGCCTCATAATATTCACCTTCGGAATGGATGATCGTTTGTGTAATCTCATTTTTACTGGCATCCTAACAAATTAGAGAATAACTGGCAAATAAAATTACGACTGTCTTTATAGAAAATTAATATGTTCATAGTACTATCTTTTTTTAGACTGTATTGAAATCTCATGCTACCATTAATCTTCCGTTACATGGAGGATTCGCTCCACCATATCTATTGAAGAGAATGAAGAAATTATCATATTCAATCTCAAAAGTTATTGTAAATGAATACGGCCAGCATGAATTTTTGAGGAGGCTAGCTGATCCTCTATGGTTTCAAGCTTTTGGATGTGTTTTGGGATTTGACTGGCATTCATCAGGAGTTACAACGGTGGTGACTGGGGTTTTAAAACATTCTCTGCAAGAAGACGTTCACGGAGTTTCTATCGCAGGAGGAAAGGGGAAGAGATCTAGAGAGACAAAAAACGAAATACCAAATCTTGCTGAAAAACACTACAATCTTTCTTCTGTCAAAATGGAAAATTTATTATATGCTAGTAGGATGGCAGCAAAAATAGACAATTCTGCAGTGCAAGATGGTTATTCTCTATATCACCATGTAATCGTATTTGACGATGAAGGAAACTGGACAGTAGTGCAACAGGGAATGAATCGTAATAATAGGATGGCAAGGAGATATCACTGGATTTCAGATTGTGTGAAAAGCTTTACCTCCGAACCCCACGCAGGCATCATAAGTAACTTCAAAAGCCCAAATACTCTGGATATGACTTCAATTGATTCTGCAGAAAATCAAAAAATCTCTGTTGAACTAGCAACAGGCAACATTGATAACGTAAAGTCATCAGTCCGCAGAATCCTAGAGGATTATAGGCCCCAACCGGATGGGATTACATTGGATAAGTGGATGGTCGGAGATAACAACTTCGATAGAGCTGCCCGTATCTGACACCATGAAAAAAGGCCAATATTCTGAACATTACGAGATGCCCCGCAGATTAGACTGGAATGTGCTTAGAAAAATTTACGATATTCAACCAAAAAATTATGAGGAATTAATTTCTATTCCAGGATTTGGTCCTGCAGCAGTAAGAGCCCTCTCGCTTATCGGAGAGATAATTTTTGGAACAAAGGCATCGTGGCAGGATCCCGTTAAATACAATTTTGCACACGGTGGGAAGGATGGCGTACCGTATCCAGTCGCTCGTAAGACATACGATAAATCTATAGGCTATCTTTCTTCTGCGATTGAAGGAGCCGAGATAGAAAGACAGGAAAGAGTTCAAGCTTTGAAGAAATTGGCAGAATATTCAGCTCGAATGTTTAGCCCGTAGGTCAGATTTCAGTAGAGGCATCTAGGCTAACCTAGGTAATTGGAATTATAATCAACTGAAGTTTTCTGAACAGCGTTCTTTCTACTACTATTAGCTTTCGTAACCCAAAACAGAATAAACCGTAAACTTTTAGGTATGTCAGGAAAACAGATTTTATCCTTTCATAACTCCAAAGGCAAAGCCCGCGGCCAATCCTCCTGTCAGTGGTATACCCAAATTTCCACTTATAGTAGAAATCTGTCCCACGTCAGTTAATGAATGAGCAAGGGTTGTTACAGTCCACTGTGACATTGCCTGGAGTCTATCCCAATTTACACTTATGAGATTTTGCGATTGAAGGTACATTAAAGATCCAAAGAAAACGCCAGCTATAACAGCAAGAATCTTGAATACACGTTTGACAGCAAAGCCAACGAGGAATCCTATGAGCCCACCTGAGCCTATCGAGAATAAAGTAGGGGAAATATTTTCGATACTCAACTTACTTACCTTTAATAATTTTGGACCATCTATTTATCTGTTACAT
>JALZOS010000107.1 GCA_030913755.1 Thermoproteota archaeon
GAGGTGGTTTAGGCTTTGGTTTCGAAAATTCTAGAATTCTTGGCTATTAGGGCATCAGGCAGCTAGTATTTATCCCATAAAACTTAAACAACTGGATGCCTTATTATACCTCATGTATCCTAAGCGAGAATCTATTTCACATGAAAAAATAAAGTCGTTGTTGACACTTCCCAATATTCAATACATAGTTCAGGGTTTAGATGTGTTATTACAAAACAACTTGGATGGCGAAAATAGGATTAAAGTAATTGAATTGCGCGATGGATTACTATCGTATATTACCGGTTTTTTCAGTGACTATAGATAGTAGTTTAAATTCCACTATCTTGCTTTTTCTTAATTTCTATTAAAACTTTGTCACCGACTTTGAGACCCATGTCTTCGTACTCCCTCATACTTAACTTGAATGTGAGAGAATCGCCAAGTCCACCGCCACCCATCATTCCTGCAATATTTCCCATGGCTTTAGGCAAATTCTTCATTAAATCTTCCGGGGAAGAGAATGCCATCGCGTGAGGTCCAAAAGGATTCTGCTGCCGCGCTTCTCCGGACTTGGAATCATTGGGGTCAACAAATCCTATGTAAACGTAAGGACTCCCGTCCTGGACAGCTTCAATCTTTGAAAGAATAAATTCTTTTTTCATTTACAATACGAATTGACCGAGGTCCTCTTATATCTTAATACGACTTTAAAACGTGTTGACCTTCACAGACTTTCAACTATATAGAGAAAATTTTCCATTATTTCTAATAAGTTTTTCCGACAATACTTCTAGGATTGTTTTTTTCCAAAAGACAGCGTGGTTGGCGTTATTGAATAGTTGAACATATGATAAGGGTTCGAAAAATTTGATTCGTTTTGCTGAGGGGGAGTTAACATTATTGTATCTAACAACAGGGTCTAAATAAAGGGACAATATTGACATGGGCTGGCCGTTTGTGAATCAAATTTGACACGATATTTAGATTTTCACAAACTAATGAATATAACATAAAGTGAAAGGATATTTCGTTGGTTGACTTGGGGCTTGGGATTCGAATCCTCTTGTTTCACTTGGGGATTCATCACCTTATAGCTAATATGTTTTTTGGAATGGAACAGTAGTGTTTTTATTACTTGAAGATTATGATATCAGACTATTAAGATCTCAGCAGGAAAGAAATAACCAAAGCAAAGTCCGGCAAACCCTAACCTCTCTTCCTTTACATTGCTAGATATTGAAGTATTATTGGAATTTTAACATGATTGAATTGACATATAATAACTCCCCCAGAACAAGGTCCTTGTTGTGGAAATATGTGGACTGAAGAGAGGATATATTGAGCAGTTTGATTTGATTTAAGTACTTACTGCTAATTGTGTCGCAAATCTTTTTCCGTAGACGTCATGAAACCGTTTAAACATTGCAAAACAAGAGCTTGTGTCAAAGGTCAAGCGAGTACCATCTATAGTTTCTTCCAGAGAAGATTTTCTAGTTACGTCTACCGACTGTCCGCATAACGAGCATCTTTTAGAAGCCAATTTCTTCCCTAAACTTATACATAAGGTCATCATAAATAAAATAATTGCTAGGACTTGCTGCTTATTATCAATAACTAGTATAATTATCTAGAAGAATTATTTTACCCACTTTTTCTTGGACGCCGATCTGGCACCTATGAGGAAGGAATAAGCCGAAATAGAATAAGACCCAAGTGAAATTCTCGCCTCGATTTCTTATGTAAGTTCAATCATGTACATCGATGAGTAAATAGAGAAAGCAAGAATATTCAGGAAACAGTACTCCAGGATTATTGCGAATTCGTGACTTGACTGTCAAGCTTGTGGTTATAATAGGTCTAAATATAGTGTCAATTTTGATTCACATACCCCTTGCATCGTGTTACTAAGCTCTGAAGAAACAAAAAAAGATTGTTTTTATCTTTCCTTCTCGTTACTGTTGTTTCCATTGAATCTAGTCATTAGTCCAGCTTCACTATATCTACAAGCTCAAATTTATCCTCTTTCTCGTTGAAAGTGTACAGTTCGAATTCTCGGGTTGGAACCGATATAATGGTTTTCATGTCTATAAATAGAGTGATAGAATTAATAAGATATTTGATACAACCGTATCGGTGAGTTCAGAATATCACGAGGAGAAGCTATTAGTCGCTTACACGCTTGTACTAAATAACGGAATTAATAGCAAAAGGAGATATTGTTGTAACTAATATCCAAGTATAGTAACCTTATCCTGTCTTAACTTAACCTTGAAATAGCAAGTAAGAATTGATTACGTTTAAAATTACAGATATGGCTACACGATATACATGACGGGAAATGAAGATTTGGAAGAAAAGAAATTGTTGGGCTCCGGTGGCCATGCTTTTGCAAGATTGACAGAGCAAGAAGAAATTAAAGCCAATCTTGGAGTCCCTCAAATATTCCTCGCAAACGTGGGAAGATTAAGTGAAGACAGGTTTTCAAAATATTATTGCAATATTTGTGGAACCGAATATGCTGGTCCTCCACTAATTAGCTACAAAAATCCTAATGAAGAATTGGGGAGATTGTTATGGACGCTATAATGCAAGACATGAATTACTGGTAGCTACCCCCACATCAGTTTCTAAATCCTTGTTGGCTATTGATTTTCATTAACTCTATCTTTGATGCATTTCAATTTATCAGAGCATTCACAAATTCCTTTTGTTGTTAGAATATTTTTCTTTTCTTATCGCTTTGGGTCCCAAATTTCTTTATTTCACTTCTAACGAGGCTTTGTGTTGATACGCGTTGGTACCTATCATAGTACATGATGGTGTAGGTCTACAATCTGGACTAACTTTATATTTGTTGCAATTAGTACGTGATGATTTATACTTTTTTGCAGCATTAACTAATTCGTACTGAACAGTTGAGTACAGAACTAATTTGGTAAGCGGCATAATTCGTATTCTTTTTATTTAAAGTAGGTGAAACAACATGATACTACTGTAATATAATCCCCAAGTAAATGATAAGAGAGTCTGAGTTTGGCAGGTCTACAATTCAAGTTATCTTTATATTTGATACAAAAGTAATGTGATGCAGTCTCGTTTTTAGTATACTTTGACATTACATTTACTACCAAGCTTGTCTTTGATATACTCGTCAGTTAGCAAATTTAGGTAGGCGTTATTATGTAATGGAACATGGTCTACTTTCTGCATATTGCTATTA
The DNA here is from genome assembly GCA_030913755.1 of Thermoproteota archaeon. GTDB lineage: Archaea > Thermoproteota > Nitrososphaeria > Nitrososphaerales > Nitrososphaeraceae > TA-21. The sequence continues at coordinate 3,203 of JALZOS010000107.1, forward strand.
ATCCTCCGATTAAAGTAGACCTTGAGCGGTATACTTTATTTAGAACAGACAAGAATAAGTCACTGTGTCTGGACTTAAGCCAGCAAAAAGAATAAGGGTCCTTTCGACTAAGGTGACAGAAAAAGATAATTGCTACATGCAAATAATGGTGAATAGATATTATGAAGAAGGACGTATCAAGCAAGCCAAAACATCTACACTACTCAGACTAATTGTGAAAAGATTTTTGCGCAGAGACTGTCCCGAGTACGAACAGAAGATTTCTACCAGTTACCAGCAAGAAATTAATAAATTGTATTCAGCCCCAAAAGATGATACTAGGTTTCCTCAGTCTTATCAACTTCGGAAGACGAATTACACTCCAGGGCCATCAACAGCAAACACTGCTTCTGCGAAACGAAGTACTTCATATGCCGACCTCATGCGCCAATTGTAATAATCGATTACCCAGACCGCTGCGGTAGAGAGCCATATCTAATCTGAGCATCAAGGAAGATACTATGTCATAAGTGGGATAGTCGTTCACCAATCTAAACTTGACTATATTGAAAGTCAAATTAACAATTATAGGTCAACCAATTTTAAGGGTAAATACAGTGCAACAGAGATTCATATTCATAAAATATGGCAGGGAAAGAAGCCTTTTGATGGCATAAATGTCGATACCAAGCACTTTCTTCTAACCGAATTATATCAACTATTAAGCACTCTACCTTTTACCGCTGTGATCAAAGAATAGAGTTGGTTTAGAAATTGCTGATGCGGTATCTTTCTGCACACTTAAGCACTATTGTTTAAACAGTGCTTTTACCAGGTATTGGGATTTAATTGAGCCAAGATACCGCAGAAATCCTTATAATAATCAACTTGTGGGATTTGGATTAAAATTATTTCCAAGTTAAAGAACGAGACTACATAATCGTGGACTGACCATCATATAGCCTCTAGCGATATGACTCATACCGCCTATAACTTATTAGACATCAAGTTCTAATAAGTTTTGCGAATGGAGAACCTAAATCCACTCAGCCGTTTTGTAAATATGGACTGAGATTGATGTCTGTAGAATAAAATTTCAGATAACAAGAGTATTCTAGAAACTTGACCTTCAAATGTACTTGGGCATGGTCTCGATTGATTTTCTAATTTTCGTCATTGGTATATTTGCCACATTTTTTACATTATGGAGTACAGTGCCTTCAGATTAGGAAGTCTCTTCGAACTAAGAAGACAGATGATGTTTCGAAGTGGCTCATTATTTCATTAATCGCAGGACTCTCATTATGGGTACTATATGGAGTTCTGAAAGGAGATATGATAATTACTGGTGCTAACAGCATTGGTGTTTCTCATAATGCTTTTCTTCCGATATTGAAACTGAAATACAGTGACTAATGGATTCCGCAAGAGTAAATAGCGATCTCATGTTATCGCTTTAGATATTCACATCAACTCATATGGATAGTGGACTAGTACCTGCTGCCACCACATTGCGAAGTTGTTCCATAATGTCGGAATGGGCGAATATTTAGCAAGAATTGCGTGGAGACACAGTGATTGACGCCGACAGCTACTTTATTTTTCTGTCATTGACTTACTCATGGAGAGTTAAATCATAATACGCTACATTATATACCGCGGTGTAGTATATTACCTTAGGTTGGAACAAAATAGTTATCCTATGAAGGAATGGCATGTTAAACATATGGAAAATACTCTTATTAAATTTGTCACAGGTCTGTCTGAAGATGCATCATACTGGCAAAAAAGAATGGACAAGAAGTATGGTAGAATTGGTAAAGTATCTAAAAGAATAGAATATGATATAAAACATGGTGTCACGAATATGCAAGTCTATTCATTTTTGCAATTAATAAGAACCGAGCCCTCCTTCTCCGAGGTTAGAACTCGTGATGGTTCTATGGAAAGGTTGGATGAAATACAAGCATATTTCAAGGAACCATCCGAGCATCCTCAATATCATGATAAGTGGTATAGTTCTCTTATCCACGCTGAGTGAGGTAGGAGCAGCTTTTACAAAACTAACAATAAGAACGAGACTAGACTTGAATACTTTCAATGAATAGCTAGTAGTAGCTAATAAACTACGTTCCTATTTTTGTGTTCCCTATACCGCTTGGAAATTTCTTATCGATTTCCTCATTTTAAATTATTTCTCCTCTCCGTCCCGGCGTCTTCATTGCCTGTTGATTAACTTGCTTCGTTTCTTCTTCTAACGCGTTATGTCCCATGTGACTATCATAAACTTGTTGTTTTTTACCACGTAACTGTTGTGAATAGCTTTCTCTGAACTCAGCTTCTTCTGCATCCGTTTTGTTTGATTCCAATTCCAAGGCCTACGACTCTATATATCACCACAAGTTATAACAACATTCTAACATTTTGTACCTTGATTATATTCTCATCAAGCAGATAGTAACCAACAAGAACCTGATATCTACGATGGTCGTTTAACTATCTTAGCTCTTGTCTTTTTAAGATTTGAATACTGATTACAGATGGTCGTGCACGAGTCAAAAACAGGACAAAAAATTAAACTATCCTCAAAGCCAGATACTGATGCATGACGCACGAAGAGGAATCTAATCGAATGAAAAAATCCGCTTATCTAGTCAATGTCGCACATTGTGTCAGATTTTAGATTGCTTGATGTTTGTTGCAATTCGGGAGAACGCAACCTCAAACATCATATGGAAGGAAGATATTGGCTACCGTATCACAAGCGAATCAATCGATCTGACATTTTGAGATAGAGCTAAGGAAAGTAAAAGACATGATTATGGGCATCCTGAATCCTTCGATAATTTCTCTTCGCAAGTGCATGAATGTCTGATTTGAGATAAGCACAAATTGCCATTAAAGGAAATACTGGCTTCCTACCAACACGACCCTCATATTCTAGCAAGTAATCAGTGAGGCCTAATTTAAAGAACGTTCTAGTATCACCAAATGCCCTAATACCTGTTTTCCCTCTTCTCATTGCTTCGTAACTTAAACGACTCCAGGAATTAACTATCTTGTTGATATTAGTGTGCGATGTGTTCTCTTCTGTCAAATACCATTCAGCGGAACTGGCAATACTTAGGTCTCCATTTTGTTCTAGCTTGCCTACATCCTCTGTATCCCAGCTAGACGACATAATATCTCTTATTTTTTCTCTAGGAGCATAATCAGTTATTAGAATAACACTTTCTTTTTTATCTATTCCACTCCTTAGGAATTGTAGAGCATGATTTAATTCTGCTTCTTGGTTAGAATAAATCCCCACGATGTGACTTGTATTGGGAATCAATGGTGGATGTAGTCTATTGTAGGTGGTAGTTATATAATAGATTTCCTTATTCTTTGTTACCCGGGTTCAGGAATCATGTAATATATTGCTCTTTATCAGTCAAAGTCTTCAAATTGCATGCATTTTTTCCGTATTGTCCCAAGTATGATAAAAATTCGTCGCTCAGACATGAAAATTTTAATTAACATGATAATCATATTGAATCTAGTGAAGCTACTCGTTGCTGAGGATGATTATAGTACTGCAGGCCTCTATAAACGAGTCTTAGAAGGTCGTGGTCATGATGTAACAGTAGTCAATCGTGGTGAACAATGTCTTAAGACGTATAGCCAACAACTAACTATTGTCAGGGACAGCCCGGCGCACGGACATTCATCTCCGTATGATTCCGTAATACTTGATTATAAACTTCCAGACGTTAATGGATTGGAAGTGGCGAAGGAGATACTTACGTTAAACCTTCATCAAAGAATAATCATTGTCTCTGCATATGCATCGGAAATTCTTTCGCAAGCTTCAGACTGGTCAAATATCCCTATGGAAGTGTTAGAAAAACCAATCTCAAATGATGTTTTAATAGACACGGTAGAAGATGCGGCGATTTTCAATGAGCTAAAGAAATTTGATTTGAATATTGATGTCTTTAAGAAAGGTGGATTCAGCCACGAACAGCTTAGGGATTTAGCGGATATCCTAAAAAACGTAAAGGGTAGCGGAGCTATATAAAAAATACCAATTGGACCAAGCTACGTTTACAGCTGTACAACTATACAACATCAAATACTTGTACGATGGTATACCAGTAACAAAAAGGAGAAATCAGTTAAAAAGTTAGTTTGACGATTAGATATGTTCTATACCTCTTTGTTGTCTACTAACAAACAAGGAACTAGCAGTGTACTTGATGAAGTAGTAGCAGGAGTTAAATTCAGTATTATTCCCTCCAATGGTGGTCACATTTCTTGTAACAATATAGAATTTCCAACAAACCAGTACCTGTATCTAAGTTCAGGTACGAAATGTACAGCTAAGCCGAATCAAGACTTTGCGTTTACAAATTGGGTTGAAAATTTGCAAAATAATTCAACGAGGACTATCGCCACTTCCGCAAATTCAAGCACAATCATCAGTTTACACCCCTATACGCTCTCACATAATTGGCGAGATTGTGAATAATTACAGCTTTCCTGTTGATTCAATACAAATCCTGGTTACGACATTCGATGAGGAGGGTAAGGTAATAGAGACAAAGAGGGTTAATCCTCAAGATACATACTTAAGACCTGGTCAGCAATCAGGCTTCTCAGTAAGTCTTGATAATTTCATGTCTAAAAATTCAACCTATGCAATGACCTCCATCTTTAAAAAATCGAGTATCGATAAGCCTGCTCTGCTTAAATTGAATGTTACTACTATATCCATGAATCCCGTCTATATTAGGGGAACTGTAACTAATCTAGGTAATCAGTCTACAGATGACGTAGAGGTATCAGGTATATTCTACGACGCAAATCATACCGTGATTGATGTAGCTAAGGGAAACGCATACGTAAATAACTCGACAGCCTTACTGCCGAATGAAAAGGCCGCATTCATTGTGCAACCGGATGTAAATTTTAGAGAAAGGGACAAGATAAGTAGCTATACAGCATCTGTTCAAAGTCCAGAATACGCAATGGCGCCTCCTTAGAATTTGTTTACAACCTACCAGCTCCCCTGATTTGATTGCCCCTCCTGCTGTTACCAGTACTACGCTTCTTTTGGTGATTTACCCTGATTATCAGCTGATTTAATTTTATATAACTTCCCAATCAGCTCATTCTCATTTTGCAATCAATTTGAAATTTTGACCCTCAAATTCGTAAACTTCTATATCTTCGGGGTTTTCAGATTCAATATCCATTATGGGAATGAATACTCTTTTTATCCTATGATAAGCTACGTACTCAATTTCAGGCTTCATTCTTCTTTATTATGATATTTGCCGTCTCACTTAATACAGAGTCCCAAAGCAAAATCGTAATTGTCATGCAGTTGCCTCATTCAGCTCATTTTCTGTTAGGGGGACTATTTTCATTTTGCTATTATTATAAACTGATAGATTTAGTTTCGTTTCGTTGGTCGTCTTTAATCTATTTTCAACTTGAAATTGAAAGAATTGCATGAAATAATTTGTGGCCCAGTTACTATCATTTAAGGCCTTCTTAGCAAAAATATTGGCTTGGTCGGATAACGACAAGGATGCATCTAAGCCAAAATCAAAAAATAATTTTAGATTCCTAGAGTATTGTCTTTTTGTTTCTGATGTTTTCAATGCAAACAAAAATGGAGTAAGATGCGACTCCTGTTGTATCGCTAGTTTCAATAATCAATTATCTCAATTTGGATTAATATTATTATTTACATGGGGCTGGCCGGATTTGAACCGGCGACCTCCAGCGCCCGAGGCTGGCATCATACCAAGCTAGACAACAACCCCAATATCGAAAGCAACTATCACGCCCTATTATAAGATATTACGTTTCTTTTCAAATACAAATAAATGAAAAGGAGGAAGATGAAGAAAGACGAAAAGTCAAATTCACTCTAAAATTTCATTTATATCCCATAAGGATTCTACTTTCTCAGTAGATCTATGCACATATCCTTTCTCAAACAATCCTGACACTATTTTAGCTCCAACAGGTAGCGCGCCAGTAGCTCCTGGAGAGTTATAGTTCAAGATATGCAGAGAATAATCATTTTCTAGAATTAACATCTCTGGTACAAAATTTCCTTCTTTATTTGTTAAGGAAGATCTAATACCAGCTACGCCTCGTGTAGTAAAAGCAGATGGTTTCAGACTGGGAAGAAATTGTCTTACCCTATTTACCATCGCTCTTTTAGATATAGAGCTCCAAAACTCCCTGGATGCAAGCCGTATGAACTGTGAATTCATCAAAAGCCTCATTACACCTATGCTGGTAGATGATTCGAAAATTTTTGCCAAAGAGTTTTTTAAATCATCGGTCCATTCATACGCATAAGGGCTGAATACCGGAACTGCATTTGGTCCTACTTCTCTTCTACCATCGGCCCTTATTATCCAATGGGGATTAAGGAATGGATATTCTGAATACTTGGGAACGGAGTAAATGCTCATATGAGTCAGATCCGAGTATTCATGTGGCGCCTGCCAATATTCGCCCCTGAAATATAGATCTCTGTATTCTGTAGCCAGTCCCATACTGTGAGCAATATCTAAGGAATTTCCTCCACCGGCGTTTATAACATAATTTGCAAGAATTTCTTTTGCAGTTCCCTCGGTGCTAATAATCAGATGGTTATCAGGAGCACGTAAGTGCCTGAATCTGCTATTGGGCATCACAGTGCATCCGAACTTTTGGGCATCGCATATGAGCTGCTTAGTAATAAGCTCATAGTCTGTTGATGCATCTCTAAAACATACAATTGCAGAATAGCAACTGATATTAGGTTCAACTTTTGCTACTTCTTCTTTGGTTAGAAATTTCAATTGATCTTCTGTCAGGCCATTTTTGTAGCCCCATTCCAAGTATCTATGCAAAGTGTCTATTTGCCCCTCAGATGTTGCGACTTCCATTACCCCATCTTCCTTGAAAGGCAGGCTATTCAATTTACAGTATTTTTTTAGCATATCAAATCCCTCTAGTGCAGCTTTGGCAGTGAGACTTCGTTTGGCCGGATCATAGAGAAACGGCGCATGGACCTTTCCTGTATTTCTCCTACTTGCATGCATTCCAAAATTGTTTTCTTGCTCAATAACAACTATAGAAGCATTTGAGAAAGAAGCTAAAAAATAGGCAATAGAGCAACCTAATATTCCTCCACCTATAACTGCGACATCATAACGATGCTGCTGCAAATAATTGATTACCTATTATGGCGTACAGATACACAGATAAATGAATACTTGGACATTACTTGACTATTCGGGTAATCATCGCTATGGTGATTAAGATGAAAATATATTGTCCGGGAGACTGCCACGATTGATGATGCATTCAGTATTTTTCCATCTGATAGTAACTTCATGATCTCCTTATAGTCAGGATTGTTGTTTCTATCAATTCTATGGTCCCTAGCTTCTGATCCCCTTCTTTCACCAGATCGTATGCAATGAATAAGTACCCTTTCTGCTCAAACATAGTATAATCACGCAGCCCTAAGCCAGTTCAATACTAATGGATGTGCTGCGATTAGTCCGTCAGGCCTCTTCATCACGCCTGGTATTTTTGAAATCCTCTATACTGAGCCATCCGGCTTCTTTGTCAACTAGGTCAGAAAATGAGATTTCAGGCCTTATTCTTGATATTAAATTTTTAAATGAATGATACTATACAATAACAGTGTCAAAAGCTTGGACAGTTTCTTTAACAGTATTGACTGTATTAGTTACTTCAATGTTAGTTGTACTTCATTATGAATGGATAAGATATGCCTCATTTGCAAAAATTTCTTATGCCGAATTATGCCGAAACTGGCTGGCAAGTTGGTTTCTCATCAGATTATAATTCTGGAATAGTAGACCTTCCCCTCTGTTGTAATCATTTACAAATTAAATTAAAATTCGCCTAAAAATCATTGCAAAAGTGACTCTCATAGGCGCGAGGAATTGTAAGACCCACAGCCTGCCCACTTAGAGTTTACTCTTTTATTAATGTAATCCACATAATACTCTGGTGGCCAGAGGTTTTCATAGTTCCCGTTAATTGGCAGGTAGCCAAATATCCTCCTCCATAGGAGAACACATACCACATATTCCAGCGAAATTGAAATAGAACGTTAAATGGATTTATCTTCGTTCTTAATCAGTTTTGTAATGGCTGCTGCTGCTGGTTGTGGGTTGTGCAATCTTGACGATGATTCTCTTTTAATAGCACATTATTCAACTTTTATACGCAACACATTACGGATCTAATAGATGTTCAGACTATGACATTAACCGTGTTCAAGTCAAAGACTAAAGAAAAGGATTAATGGGAAATTAGACATTAATCAACAATCAAATAGTCAACCAATTTTGTCAGTATATGGTCAAATATCATTATCCCGCTGTTGCCGTTGATGTTATAGTTGAAAAAGATGAAAAATTGCTTCTCATTAAACGAAGGAATGATCCATTCAAAGGTTTACTTGCTATTCCAGGTGGATTTGTGAATGAAGGAGAAAGGGTTGAAGATACAGCAGTGAGAGAGATGTTAGAAGAAACAAATCTCAATATCGAACCAATAAATATTCTAGGTGCGTATTCCGATCCTAAGAGAGATCCACGTGGACATGTAATTACCATTGCATTCATAGGAAAAATAATTGGAGGTGAAGTTAAAGCGGGTGATGATGCTGACGATTTTGAATGGATTTCATATGAAGAATTAAAAGACAAACATGTCGTGAGAACGTTTGACCACAACAAGATTATGGAGGATTATCGAGAGTGGAAGAAAACTAGAGGCACGTACTGGTCATCAAAGGTTAAATGAGATCAACTCTGTCATACAATAGTAGCTACACGTACAAACATTGTAATGGCAACTACTATCAAAACTATTCCTATGATTCGTTTCAAATGCTTGTCACCGAAACGGTGAGTGAAACCTGCTCCTATATATCCACCAACCATAGCCGTAAAACCCATTACAATGAGAATTAAAAAATCAACTTCGTTGTTGAGTAGGTGTCCAATAAGACCTGATATACCCATTACCGATGATGTTGCCAAGTTAGTACCAATTGCGATTGAAGGGTTCATTTTTAGAACAGAAATCATTGTTGGTAATCGTATGCTTCCTAGTACTAGACCCACAAGACCGCCCAGAAATCCTATTGCAAAACCAATTATTGATTCTGTTAATATTATTCTGTTCTTACTCTTGATTAGTAACTCATTTATTTTTGTTGGATTTACCTCTTATTAAGACAACTGATTCATAGGATACTATTACACCTATAAGAC
>JALZOS010000131.1 GCA_030913755.1 Thermoproteota archaeon
CTCTTAGTAAGGTTATCATTTTAAAAAGGAGGCTGAAATAAGGTTGAAATAGAACATTGCATAATTGTGAAGGAAAAAAGCGAACTAGGTTTCCTGCGAGAGATCTTCTAATAGGAGGAGTGGATGAAGCAGGGCGAGGATCATTAGTGGGTCCATTGATTGTTGCAGGAATTAGTGTCAGAGTCTCTCAATTGGATGATCTTAGAAAAATTGGGATCAAAGATTCCAAATTGTTGACATCGCTTCGTCGTCGTCGTATGTTTTCAAGCATGATGGATTGCGTTGAATCAGTATGCATCTGCAAACTGAGTCCATCAGATGTAGATTTTGGTGTTCTATTTAGCAGCCTTAACGTACTGGAGGCCCAGGCAATGGCTGCCATAATTGAAGATATTATCCCCCATATCGCATACATCGATTCCTGTGACGTAAATCCGAAGCGATATGGAGAAAGTGTAGCAGGATATCTGTCCACAAACAGGCCCAGAAAGATTATCTCATCACACCATGCCGAAGCAACCAGTCTCGCTGTGGCTGGTGCATCAATTGTAGCTAAAGTAACTCGAGATTGCGAAATAACAAGAATCCGTGAGCAGTATGGTGAAATAGGCAGTGGTTACCCTTCAGATAGGAAAACCATAGAATTCATAAAGAATTGGATGGATGAAAACAAGATTGCTCCGCCTTTCGTCAGAAAATCTTGGAAGCCCATGAAAGCGTTACTCAACAGAGAACAATGTATAATATTGGATCAATTTGTATTATAAGTTGCATATACCATTGCATGATCTTTATCAAATGGATCAAGATCCACCCTTTGCATTACAACAAAAGAATTCTCTTCCAATTTCTTCACTTCCTGTTTGATTACCTTTCTGGGATCCATCGTCACATCGATGCTTCTTGTTTTAATAACTAATAACAAAGCACCACCTGCTTTAAGATACACTCTACAATTTTCAATTGCAATAGGTGTTTGGTCCGGCTGTGCAATATCACAATAAACCAAATCAATTGTATCGAATATGGAAAAATAACTTCTAGGTCTTCTCGCATCTGCTATAATTGGAGTGACATTATGTCTTTTAGACACGACGTTAATAATAAGTTCTCTTGCTACTCTGGACGAGGATTCTATGGCGAATATCTTTCCTGTCTGACCGACGATGTCTGACATGTGACTGACGGTGGTGCCAGTAGACGCCCCAAGATATAAAACATTGCTACGCACCGGGAGATAAAAATTCTTAAGGCCTTTCGTCAGTGCCGCTGCTAACTTGCTTCTAAAAGGGTCCCATATTCTATATTCGTTACCTTTCTTGACAATCAACCTCTCGCCGTATACAGTATTCCCTCTAATCAGATTTAGAGTTGCAAGATGTTGACGGCCATCTAAAGTTATAGTGCTAATGCTCTCGTCTTCCAAACCGATTTCTTCTCTTATCGTATCCTTTCTTCTTTTTCCACCGGTCACCTTTCTCCGTTATGCCAAAATGCCCATCCTTTCTACGTTTATCATTAGAGCGATGTCCAGTATCGTAATGAGACTCGAATTTTTGACGAGTTCTTTGAATGGCTTCGATCCTCTTGTTAAGACGCGCCATTAGGTCTTCTTCCGCAGGCGCGTGGCGATACAGATCAATCCTAGCAAATATAGCTATCTTTGACGCTAATGCTCTTGCTATTCTACCCCTCTGCCATTTTGGTGCCGAATGAACTGCGGGATGTTGGAACAACAACCCGTGTTTGGGCGGCCTGGCACCCGTCTTCAGTGCTCTAAACAGAGCCTTCTCAGCACCCAGAATCTGAATAGTACTTGCAGGAAGAAATGCAAGCTTTCTTAAGCTACCTGCTCTTGCTATAAGCCTTGCTGCTATTACTGGTGTTAGCATTTTCTTGATATTAGGTGCGATACCCTCCATCACCGTCTCTATCATTTCTGATAAGCCCTCTCTGAGTTTAGATAACTCGATCACTTCGGAGGCAAGTTTCTGGAGTATTTGGCTACTCTCCGGTGCGAGATCACCACCACGACTTTTCGAAGCCATATCCATTATCAACTGAATTTTAGTTTCTTGTAAATCTGCTTGAAAAAGAATATCTTTGGTTATATTTTCCCTGTGTCCAGCGCTTTTAACTATAAGAGCATACGTTGTTACATTCTGAAGCAGGTTGTCAAGTTCAGGGAAGTGAAGACCGTACCATTCTCGCATTCTGGTTCCGATAGTATTAATTGTTTCATCGATTTCATCCAATCCATTTACTGCCTGACCCACGTGAAGATCTAGGCTCCCCGAAGTCAGTTTTATCCTGATAGAAGAATAGTCAGTTGCAAATTTCTGAAGTACCTCTATTGCGTCAATACGGCTTTCACACAGTCCATATTTTGTAACTAAATCGAGCTTGTTTTTGCTAAGAGCGTCTTGTTCTGATTGGGCGAGAAGATCTACTCTAAATCCTTCTTTGGTAAGGATATCTAAAAGTATGGAATGGCTTACCCTGACAGAGTAAAATTTACGTAAAAGAGGTACAATTTCCGTAAGTTCTCTTTTTTCACCTAGCGATAAAGAATGGTAAGCTGTAGATGGCTCTTCAAATTTTCTTGAATGAATTAATTTGCCGACATCATCTAAAACTACTAACCCCACCTCGAAGAGCACAACATCTGCTGATTTATCCAATGCAGTCCTGAATTGAACATGACGCGCTCATTAAAAAATCTAACATCAAATTTCAATGCAATACATAATTCCGATTGCTTGCATTACCTGAAATTATTCTCCAATGTCTGCATCCTCTTCATCATGAACCTTTTTGTAATGGCTATCGCCTTCGTACTTCGTTAAGAATTCCTTCCCACATATCTTGCATCTAAATGTGCCACCCTCATATTCTGACACGATCATCATCTCTTAAAGCAGATAACGTTTTCCCATCCTCAGATAATGAGAAAAGTTCACTTGGTAAAGCATTCATAGAGCAGAAGCGCTGATCGGTTTTGCAAGCTCTCTTTTAGATACTTTGCTTTGTTTGAGGGAAAGGAACTTTCTATACGCCGCTTCTACATCAAATCCTTCATGAACTATTGATCTTACTGCCTGTATCATTGCAACCGGGTAATCCGATTGCCAAATATTTCTTCCCATATCAACTCCTGTAGCTCCCGACTTAACTGCGTTGTAAGTAAGTCTTAGAACCTCCTTCTCATTTGAAAGCTTCTTTCCACCTGCTATAATTACTGGTACCGGACATCCTTCAACAACCTTCTCAAAATCTTCGCAATAGTATGTCTTTACTATGTGAGCACCAAGCTCCGCCGCAACTCTACAAGCCAGTCCAAGATATCGCGCATCTCTTACCATGTCCCTTCCAACTGCGGTCACGGCCAATATAGGAATACCGTGTTTTTGTCCTTCATTAACCAATTCGGCAAGATTTGATAAAGTTCTGTGTTCATATTTGCCCCCAACAAATATAGATATTGCCAGACATGACGCATTGAGTCTTATTGCATCTTCAATCGATGTTGTTATAGTTTCATTTGAAAGGTCCTCACCTAAAATACTGGTACCACCTGAGACGCGAAGAACTATCGGTACAGTGGTGTTTGGATCAACTGAAGTCCTTAATACACCTCGAGTTAACATCAAAGAATCAGCATAGGGCAAAATCGGTTTAATGGTCTCTCTGGGTATCTCAAGCCCTTCTGTTGGGCCAAGGAAGTATCCATGGTCTACTGCAAGCATAACGCATCGCCCATCATCGTTTCCGATAATCTTTGATATCCTATTTTGCATTCCCCAATCCATTTTTATCACTTGTCATAGTTGTTTATGACTTAAAAATGAATTCATTACTTATGTAGTCATGACATTCTACAGAACTTATGATGTCACTATGACTTTCATTACTCCTACTGCTTCGTGGGCGCAGATAAAGGCTTCATTTGATCGCTTGATGTCAAAACGATGTGTCACTAATGGTTGGACATTAATTGATCTGTCTGAGATCAATGCAAGAGCTTGACTAGTTTCGACTTCTGATGCGCCATAGCTTGGAAGCAGCATCAATTCGTTTGAGTATATCTTACTCAATTCTAAATTAATTCGGGCATTCTTTGGTGGTACCCCAAATAGCAATATCCTTCCACCTCTCCTCGTAAAAGTTATAGCCTGGTCAAATGCCCCAGTACTACCAGTGGCAATTATCGTCGAATCTACTCCAATTTCATTAGATAATTCTTTGATGCGCTCTGATATGTCTTTGATTTGTAGGGGATTGAACGTGAGCGTATTTTGATATCTCAGAGCAAATTTTAGTCTAAATTCATTGATATCAATCACAAATATTTTATTAGCACCAGCTCTTTCTGCCAGTAATAGATGCATCATACCCGTAGGTCCCGCGCCTATTATTGCAACATTATCTCCATGCTTTACAGATATCTTATTGAATCCTCTAATACAACATGAAAGAGGCTCTATTAAGGCCGCTTCTTCATAAGAGACAGTATTCGGAAGCTTGATTATTCCTCCGCGAGAAATATTCCATTGAGGTACTACGAATTCTTCAGACAATCCACAGGGGTCGATATTGCTTCGTTGATACATGTCACACATTGTGTAATCGCCATGAAGACAATATCGACATGAGTAGCAACTCACATGATGATGTACAAATACCCTGTCGCCTATGTCAACCTTGTTAACATTCTTGCCAACTTGAACAACTTCGCCTGCAGGTTCATGACCGACTCGGGAGGATTGCATCCCATATTTTCCATATACCTTTTCTAGGTCAGATCCGCATAGCCCGCATGAGTGCATTTTAACAAGAATGTCATCATCACCCAAATTAGGACGACTCCGTTCCTCCACTAGAACCATAGAATCGCCTATCCTAACCGATAACATGAAAGCACAATCGAGCTGACTTGTATATATAAGAATCTGGAAAAGCGAACAAAATCCAAATTTTGGTAAAATAGCACTACAAGATCTTGTTTTACATCGATAAGTTCTTAATTCGGATGGCACTACTAGGTCTTTTGAGAGGATACTAAGATGTCTTTCAAAAAAGTAGGAGCAGTAATACTTTTAGTCAATGACATGGACAATTCGATTAAATTTTATAGAGATACTCTTGAACTTCAAGTTAAGAGCATTTCAGCTGAATGGACCGAATTTTTCACAAGTGGCACGGTCCTGGCTTTGCATCCGACGGAGACCAAAGTTAAACAGAGTCCCAGTATGTTAGTTGGCTTTATGGTAAGTGATTTAGATTCGATAGCTGCCACACTCAAGGAGAAGAACGTGAAATTCTTTAAAGAACCTAGAGAGGAATCATTTGGTAAACATGCGATAATTGAAGATCCTGACGGTCATTTAATTTCAATAGCAGAGATAAAATCAAAGTTATCGGAAGGATTTGACCTAATAGGTCTTATCGGAGCTGAATGATAGAAAATCAGGATATGCAGAAATTACAACCATCTATTTGCATGTTGCTTGCTCCCGGAATTTTATTTGATTTTACCAACTTTGAATCTAATAGTTTAGCTCAGTTTTTCTGTGATCTTTCCGTAGACAAATAGATTATCAGAGATCGATTCGCTATTTTTAACCACCAACAGATAGATCTCTTTCATATTGTGAATTATCAGTAAAATTGGTACCTCGGCTTCTGTATTCTCTATGTTAACTTTTGCATTACCTTTAACAATAACAGTCAGATTGCCATCAGAATCCAAATAGTCTATCTCCTTTTGCATCGGCTCCAAGTTTAGAACATATCTCTTTGAGCCAGATTCGATCAAATTCTCAATATTTATCAGGCCAGAAAAATTAGCCATTCTTTTCCCAAAGATGGAAGCATTCCACTGCCCGGCTACAGATTGTCCAGTCAGATCATTAGAAAAGGGAGAGGAGGTTGATGAAGATTTCAATGATAAATTAGTATTAGAATGCCTCAGCGCGCTAATTACCATTTTTGAAAGTGTATCTATTAAATTTCTATCAATGTCTGTTATAGACGGTTGTATCTCTTTTTCGGATTTTTGGATTTCCACTGTCGTCTTGTTCAAAATAGTCTCGTTTGTGAATATCAAACTTGACGAAAGGTTACTCTTTTTAAAAGACCTCAATATTGATACCACTTCTTCCATGTTCAAAGGCGCAGTAAAATTTCCTTCTATGAGAATCTTCTGATTGTTAGAAGTTAGCGAAGGATAACGATAAAGATAGAATGACAGAGACAAAATTCCTATAATCGCTATGGATATCAAGAAAAACCATCTCTGATTCATAACTCACAATCCTTAGCTATAGTTTAACTTATTCAAGACTATAATAATTAACTCCTTGGTCCTAATGTTTGGCGCCCATAGGGCAGGATTCGAAATTCGGCATCGAGATATTCCTTATCATTGAGCGAGTCGCCAATAGTCATTAATATGTAATAGTATTATGTCATCCCAAACGTTCTCTAGTAACATCTTATTCCTTCTAGTTCAATTTACCGGAATTGTCACTGCACCTTCGGAAGCAGACCTAGCAAGGAGGGCGAATTTCGCCAATACTCCTGTCTTGTATCGTCGTTTAACTGGATGCCAGTTTTTCTTGCGTTGTGCAAGTTCCTTTTTTGAGACCATAAGATCTATTTTGCTTTTAGTCAGATCGATCAAGATACTATCACCGTTCTTCACTAGCGATATGGGTCCTCCAGTCATGGCTTCAGGAGAAATATGCCCTATCATAAAACCTCTAGTCGCTCCGGAAAATCTACCATCGGTAACTATCGCTACTTCAGTACCCAACCCTTGTCCAACTAAGGCTGCTGTTACAGCCA
Organism: Thermoproteota archaeon; assembly: GCA_030913755.1. Taxonomy (GTDB): domain Archaea; phylum Thermoproteota; class Nitrososphaeria; order Nitrososphaerales; family Nitrososphaeraceae; genus TA-21. The sequence goes on from JALZOS010000131.1 coordinate 6,847, forward strand.
ACATTTCTCTCATTCCCGGCCCACCTTTCGGTCCTTCATACCTTATGATAACAACATCGCCTTTTTTGATCCTTTGTAGAGAAATTGCTTCAAATGCTTCCTCTTCTGAATTGAATGTTTTAGCGCGTCCTTCAAATTTCGTGCTTTCAAGACCAGCAATTTTTATTACAGCCCCCTCAGGTGCG